>JAFDGR010000365.1 GCA_019309145.1 Deltaproteobacteria bacterium
TCCGGCACAAACAGCACCCCTTCACTGAACTGCTTGCCCACCTCATCCATGGCACCGATCATTCCATCGTTCAGGATGGAGTCAATATCCGTTCCGGCATCAATTTCCGCCCGGTTCAATTCCTGGACCTTTCCCTCGTCAAACCCCAATATCGCCTGGTAAATGTCTTGAATCGCCATCGTGTTCTTCTCCTTTTCTTAGATCTAGAGATTTTGTTAGGCTCCTTTTCTTTGAGCAACATATTGCAACAGGCTTTTCTCAAGATTCAGGTCAAGTTCCGGTTTTTCATATTCCGATAGTCTCTTGTCAACCAGTTTGCCCGCCCTCGTGGTAATATCTTTCGGGTCCATTTCAAGCCATTTGCTGTGAATCGTGCGAATACCTAAATCGGGGATGAAAAACTCACTTCGACAACGCTTCAAAGTATGCATTTCCATCAGGTAATTACCGGACGTGCCAAGGTTCTTGACCATATCCATCGCAAAGGCGTCCTCGGTGAATTCGACCGGCTTCATCAGTTCTTTGACAGCTCCGCAAAGATCCTCGTCGGCAATGAACTTCTCGTAGCTCATGGCAAGCATAGAGCCGTACGTACCGCAGGCATGGAGGCTAATGTGAACCCCGCTGAGCGCTGCAGTTGTTAGCATCATTGCTGATTCCATACCGGCCTGGTAATCGAGACAGAAAGATTCCGTCAGCGCGCCCTGGCTTCGGCAGGGTATATTGTAGTATTCGCCCAAAGCTGTAACGATTGCAACGTGCTTGGCATCTTCGGGCGAGGCGTTCATATAACCGCCGGTTTTCATATCAGTAGGACTGCCCCCCAAACCGTACACTATGGGTGTGCCCGGGTTGATGAGTTGCGCCAGGCAGATGCCCGCAAGATTCGTAGCGTTGGAAATTATAAGGGACCCTGCGATGGTGATAGGACCCGTGGAACCAAGCGAACAGGAGGAATGGATGATGAGTGGCTGTCCGGCCTCGGCGAACACCATAAGTGCCTCGACCATCTCCGCGGCGTACTGCAAGGGTGACAGTGAGTCAATCAGAGAAATCATCACCGACTCCTTCGTATTGCCCCAAATAATCTCCGCGAGTTTCAGGGAATCCATGGCAGCCGTCTCTGAAATAGAACTCCCCATAATGGGTTTATCGGTCAAGAGTATCGTCGCCAACAGGATGTCCAGATGAGCCGTCTCCGAAGGTACGTCATTGGGTTGCACTACAATGGAACTGTTGAAGTCCAGATACCTGGATGTCTGCACCAGTTTGCAGAATCTGTTGACATCCTCAAGAGTGGCGTTCCGTATCTCTCCGGAAGGCCCGATGATAAAAGGTGGGCCATATCCCGGACCCATTACGAAGTGGTTATCTCCTATACGAATGTCCTTTTCGAGGTTTCTGGCCTTAACGGTAAATGCCGCCGGTACTGTTTCAAGTGCTTTCCGGATATCATTTTCCTCGAAAAAGACCATGTCGCCATCCGTGCGAAAACCATGTTCTTTGAAAACTTTCAGCGCCTTTTCGCTCGGGAATTTGATGCCGGTATCGTGCAGCAATTCCAAAGAATAATTATGGATGGTATCCAAAACATTTTCGTTAAAGTTAATGATTGCTCTGTTCATGGCTGACTGCACTCCTGTAACCCGAATTTCTCACTCCCGCGATGCGCGGGACTATGACGGCCTCCGGCCCGTAGAGCCTACGCCTTGGAGAGCGGATAGCCCCATCTCTCTGCCAGGCAAGAGTTCCGGTTATGCCCACTCAAACTTCAATACTTCCCGGTTCATTGCCTCAAAGTTTTCCTTTGGGGTGCGGGGAGATGTTGTTCCTGATGTGGAAAAAATGTATCCTGTCATACCCTTTGCCCTCTCCAGATGCTCAAGTGTTTCTTTTGCTACTTCTTCCGGTTTTCCGATCAACAGGGGGCCGTTGGGATTGATGTTGTCAAAAATACAGATACGGTTCCCTACCTTTTCCTTCAACTCCCTGATATCCAGCACTGTCTCCTGCGTGAGATTCCCCGGCATGATGCCGTGGATATCCATCTCCAGCAGCATATCCACGATCCCGGTCTTCACAATAGAGCCGCACATATGGGGCAAAACTCGCGCGCCCAGCCGGGCCAACTCATTGACGACCCTGCTCGTGGGCTCTTGGACAAACTCCTTGTAGTGTCTTGGCGATATTAATAACGGACATTCCATATCAGCGCCGTAAAAAATGTAGTCCACACCTGAATCAATCAATGCCCTCCCGATTTCAATGTCTATCTGGACCAGGACGTCCTGGAGGGCACGGACCAATTCCGGGTTCTCGTACATATCGGCCATAATCTCGTTGGTGCCCCGGAGCCGGGCGGCAATGGTAAAAGGCGAGATATATTCACAAGCCATGGGCACCTCACCTTTCACCTCTTTTTTCAGGATGGTCACACCCTTTAA
>JAFDGR010000366.1 GCA_019309145.1 Deltaproteobacteria bacterium
GAAAGGAGTCCAGGGTGACGCGAACAGATACGATGCCCTGAACTTTATCGGGAAGGATATTGTGGCCCGGGGTGATCAGCTCTCCCTGAATGAAGCAGGGGGCGCAAAAGGCGCATTTCACATCCAGGCACGTGCCGCCTGTACCATTACTATCACAGATGGCTCCGGGAACCTGGTCCGGACCATACCCTTGGGACTCCTCGATGCAGGGCAGCACGCATTTGAATGGGACGGCATGGATAGTTCAGGCCTCCAGTCGCCGGTCGGGGTTTATAGCTTTACGGTCAACGCCCTGGATGAAACAGGTTCGCCTGTCCTTGCCGACACCATGACCTGCGGAAAGGTGACAAGAGTCAACCTGGAAGGAGAGACGCCGATTCTTTATGTGGGCGATATCCCGGTAGACTTCAACGAGGTCCTGGATATCAGCCTCCCGGAAGAGGGGCAGGATTCGTGAGTCAGGAGTCAAAAGAGCTGCAGAGGCTGAAGGCATTGAGTGGTTAAGGACGGGAGGGCTTGAGAAGCCTGGTATTCAATAATGGAACTGTTTGACAAAACAAGGAATCAACACGAATGAAGGAGGAGAAGAAAAATGGCACTTTCAAGTTCATTATTTTCAGGCATCAGTGGACTGAGTTCTCTTGGTAACGCTATGCAGATCATCGGCGATAACATCGCCAACGTCAATACGGTAGGTTTCAAAGGGAGCAGCTTCACGTTCCAGGATCTCCTGAGCCAGTCCATCTCTACCCAGTCGGGTACGGCCCAGGTGGGCCGAGGGACAGCGATCGGGGATGTGGCCGCCTCCTTTGAGCAGGGAGCGTTTGAATCAACCGGGAGTACCACGGACCTTGCAATCGGTGGTGACGGTTTCTTTACTTTGAGAGAGGCAGGAAGCGACAGCCTCTATTATTCCCGGGCCGGCAAATTTCGGTTCGACAATGACGGGTATCTCACCAATCCGGAAGGGTACGTGGTCCAGGGATGGCGACTGGATGACCAGGGCGAGAACATCGGTTCCATGACGGACGTGTTGCTCGATTCTTTTACTTCGAACCCTGACCCCACCGATAATGTTACCATCATTACAAACCTGGACTCTGATGCCGTGGGGCACCACACCGCTGCCACCTTGCTCGCGGATGATTGGGATGCTACATCGGGTGGGATGCCTTCCGACAAGTATGAATACCAGAGCACGGTAAAGGTATTCGATTCCTTGGGAAGCACCCACGATATCACCATCTATTTTGACAAAGAACAGGGGGCGTCCACCTGGCAGTATGCCATAGCCTGCAACCCCAATGAGGACGGCCGGGCGGGTGCCGGGGGGGCAACACAGGGCCTTCTTGCCCGTGGAAAGATCAATTTCAGTGAAAGCGCAGGAACTATATTGCCGAATGCCACTGACTTTACCATGGATACTTATGATCCCTCTGCCGGCTCATGGACCCCTGTTACTCCCAACACAGCGGGTTATCTTGAATTCTTACCTGATTTTCTGGGCGGCGCCGGGGGAAGTACCGTGATGAATATCGCCCTTGATTTGGGCAGCCATTTTGAAGGTGCTGCATGGACCAATGCCGCCCTGACCACGACCCAGTATGCGCGATCTTCCAGCACCATTTTCCAGTCGGCGGATGGGTACGGAGCAGGTGATCTCAAGGGGGTTGATGTGGACGTGGACGGGACCATGACCGGCCTGTATTCCAACGGCCAGCTCATTCCCCTTTATCGGGTGGCCCTGTCAAAATTTCAGAATGTGCAGGGGTTGCACAAGGAGGGGAGCAGCTTGTATCGCCAGACCCGTGAGAGCGGGGATGCAATCACCGGTGATCCCGGGACGAATGGGCTTGGCAGCATATCTCCTAATTCACTGGAGCAGTCAAATGTGGATATTGCCAACGAGTTTGTCAAGATGATTACTACCCAGCGGGGATTTCAGGCAAACTCCAAGATTATTACCGTAACCGACCAGATGCTGGCGGAACTGATCAACCTGAAACGATAGGAACGAGTCGTGAGTCGCCAGTCGTGAGTCGTGAGTCGCCAGTCATGAGTCGAGAATCAATGAGAAACAGAGACTCCAGACTCCGACTCTTGACTCCAGGCTCCAGACTCTTGACTCCTGACTCATTCTGCGCGTCAATATATTGACAATTCTTTCCGCACTTCTCTTTTCAATCCGGTCATCATCCTTTTCTTGTTTATTATCTTGTTGAAATAATAAGATAAAAAGCCAACGCAAAACGAAATATTCCCAGCGGGAGCTTCTGGCACGGTGGTTGCTTAATACTATTGCGACCAAACAATTTCTTCCGGAGAAATGAGCCGTATGGATATTGCAACCCTCGTTGGTATTATAACAGCCTTCGCACTTGTCCTTTCCGCCATCCTGATGGGCGGAAGCCTGGGATTGTTTGTCAATATTCCTTCTG
>JAFDGR010000367.1 GCA_019309145.1 Deltaproteobacteria bacterium
AAACCGCGTCCGCATTCTCCTCAAACATCTCCAGGAAGCTGATGATGTCCCCGATGAAATCGCTCCTAATCTTGCTCAAATCAACATTTAAACACCCGTTGTTTGACGCGGTACCTACTCAACCATTTAACCACTCAACTACTCAACGAGGTCTGAATCAAGGATCAGGGAAACGATTCTCTGTTGTTCATGGGGGAGGTCTACGGAAAGATTCTGGCTTCGAAAACCGCCATCCACTTTTAACAACTTCCCCTCGTTGCAGAGTTCTCCAAGCATCCTCTGAAAGGGCAGGTCGTCGAGGGACGGGGCCACCTGGAATCTGATTTCATCAGCCTTTACGTTGGTTTTTAGAGGATCTTGTTTCAGTATCCTTTCCACCGCCTCCTGCACTACCTCTTTCAGTTCCCGGTACTGTTCTTTTCCGAGAAACCCGCTACCCTTAAAAGAAAGGACCTCTCCATCTTTCGCCAGCTCCTTGACTGCCTCCTCCATCTCTTTCACCGAACATCCCGTGTTGCGGGCAAGATCTATGGTCTTGACAAGATGGTTGGGGTTGGATTTCATGGCATGCGTCAGATAGCCCTTTATGTCGTCTCCCTGAAGGGCCTTTAGGTATGAAACCATCATGGATGCCTTGCCCCTTCTGTACTTTTGCTGAGGGACCTCCAATACCTTTCCGCCCGCAATGGTTGTCTGGATATTGAGCGGGCATACCACAAAAGGATCGCCAGGCAGGGCGCCGATGGGTTTCATTAATCTGAGCTGAGCAAGACCACTTTCCCCTGGCTCAAGTTGTTCTTTGTCCATGAGGATAACCCGGGTGCTGGTGACAGAAGTCCCCAGGTAGAGCTTCACCCTTTGCCGGTTCTTGATGGGTTTTCCAGTGCCCGGGAGGACATGGAGATCCACATTGAGGAGATAGCTGCTTCTAACGGTTCCGGGTTCGGCCAGGGCCATACCGCGCTCAACACCCGTTAGTGGGACCTTATGGAGGTTAATACCAACCCGCTGGCCTGCCCATGCCTCTGCAACGCTTTTATGATGGGTTTCCATTGATCGGGCACGGGTTTCGATACCGGACGGCAGGAGCTGAAGAGGATCATCCTGGCGGAGTCTTCCCGAAAGGATTGTTCCGCTCACAATGGTTCCATAACCAGGAAAACTCTTTACCTGGTCGATCCAGAGACGGAAAGGGGCCTCGAGATGTTTTCCGGGGACCTTTCGGACTATCTCTTCAATATTTCCTCGAATTTCAGTAAGGCCTTGCCGGTCCAAAGCTGAAAAACGGATGATAGACTCTCCCCCAAGGAAGCTATTTTCCAGGGTCTCGCTGATTTCAAGTTCGGCTAATTCGAGAACCTCTTCATCCGCCAGGTCAACCTTGCTCAGAACCACGAATCCGTCTTTGGCGTTGAAAAATTCTAAAATCTGGAGATGCTCACGGGTCTGGGGCATAATCCCGTCATCGGCTGCAACGACCAGGAGTGCCATGTCCACGCTGCTCAGGCCACGAATAGTGTTCTTGAGAAAATCGGTGTGTTCGGGGACGTCAACCAGGGCAATCTGTGTTCCGGATTCAAGCTCGAAAGGAGCAATGCCCGACTCGATGGAGAGGCCGCGGCGTTTTTCTTCCTCCAGCCGGTCCGTATCGATCCCCGTAAGGCAGCGGACCAGTGATGTTTTTCCATGATCCACATGCCCTGCAATCCCGACGGTAATGTGTTTTTGCATGAATGCTCTCATGATTATTTTGGAATTCTATGTGGAGGGGGCAAGGGGAATCGAACCTCCTCCCGGTTTTGCAGACCGGGACAACGGATTTGAAGTCCGTGTGGCGCCCAGCACCATTGCCCCCAAAAAACCCTTTGATCTGTGATGACCAGGGGAAAGGAGAAGGGATGTCTTGAGTTTCTTGGAAGGGAAGTCGATTCTTCAGCCTTACCCTGGCCTACCAAACCCGGGTAGATTTCTCCTTTTGCACTCAGGTAAAGCCGAAAAATCTTTGCATAAATACTCCGATGACAATATAGGCAGAACAGAATGGCAAAGAATAAAAAGGTTTTTCCTATTTGTCAATATGGAAATTTCGATAGACATTTGAAGATTAAAAGGTAAATCCGATAGTGATGAACAAGCAATTAAAGCGTAAAGGGACGTTATGTTGCGAGTCTTATTATGCTGTGTGTTTTGAGAGAGGTGAGGGTGTGGTACCCCGCCTTACCCCGCCTCATGCTCAATGGGGGCGGCCGATCTTTGGAAGACATCCGTGAGATCAGGAATGACGTGGGATTGCGGGAGGTTCTGCCGTTGGAAAGGATACCCTCGACGGATGCGATGGGAGACTGGCTTCGCCGGAGCGGGAACAACGGTGGGCTTGCGGGACTTGCGTCTGTAAATCGGCGCGTATTGAAGAATGCGCT
>JAFDGR010000368.1 GCA_019309145.1 Deltaproteobacteria bacterium
AACAGGTTGAGGGGCAAACCGCTCAGGAGTTGGAGTTTCACCCCCAGACGAAATGCATTGAGGGCATTGGCCGACCCGCCGAACAGGACCACTATGTGTTTCCATCCCTTGTAAACGGCTGTTGGAATAAGCACATGGAAGGCAGCGTTCTTGATGATCGCCCGCACCCTCGGACCAATGTATCCCAGGCCAACCTTGCTCGAAAGATCGCTTATGGTCCTGGGGCAGGTCATAAAACCGAAATCAACCGGGATATCAGGAAGGGTTGAAGCGGTGAACCGCTTGGGTTCCAGGAAACTCGCATCCACTCCTGTTTCCCGAATCAGGTCCTCGGCGTGCTGTTTTGCCGTTTCAGGCGATCGCAAAAAAGACTTATCAAGATCAACGGTCACCACCTCTCTGCTGAAATACATCAGGAACTGCAGGTGTCTGGGGATAAAAACCTTCAGATGAAGCCCTGTCATCTTGCAGAAATAGATGGATTGCAAAAAAGTTTCCCTGCCAAAGGGGGTATTGCGAAATATATGGAGCAATTGATTTTTCATTCTGTTTTTCCTCCTTTTTTCATTCCGCCTCCTGGGCCATTAATTCCTTGCGGTAATGATCCAATAATGTCGCCTTGGAAATAAGTCCAAGGAATCTTCCGTTCTGTACCACCGGCAGGCTCCAGGAACGCGTCTCATCAAACTTTCGCAATATATCCGGCAATTCATCCTCGGGACTGACTGAAACCACCTGCCGGTTCATGATCTCCTCCACCAGCACACTGTCATAGAGCCCCTGATCAAAGAGATAGGGCCGGATGTCATCCAGGTGAATCATCCCCAGGAATCGCCCGTCCCGTTCGTCTTCCACCGGGAAATAGTTCCGGTGCGATGTTTCCACGATGCGTGCAAATTCCCTAAGCAGCATTTCAGGATGAACCACATGACAGTCCTTTTCCAGGAGTTCCCCGACGCTCAGCTCGGAGAGGACGCGCGCATCGGTCCTTGGCCTGAGCAGTTCACCGCGCTCAATGAGTTCAGCATGGTAAATTGAATGGGGCTCAAAAAAATGGCTGAGCGTGGCAGACAAGACCGAAACCAGGACCACCGAGACCAGGACATCATACCCGCCGGTTATTTCTATGATCAAGAATATCCCGGTCATGGGGGCCTGCAGCACGCTGCTCATAACGCCTGCCATGCCCAACAGCCCGAAGTAGCCTTCTCCTCCCCAGACAACCTGGGGAAACGCGGCCATCAGTGCGCGCTGGTAAAAGAGTCCCGTGAAGCTCCCGATTACCAGACATGGCGCGAATATTCCGCCCGAGCCCCCGCTCCCGATGGTCAATGAGGTTGCCAGAATCTTCGCCAGTATCGATATCCCTGCAAGCAGAATCCCCGAAGCGTATCGGTCTTCAATAATGCTCCTTACATATTCATATCCTTCGCCTAGAGCGTCCGGCAAGACAAGGCCTATCACCCCAACAAAAAGCCCGCCAATTGCGGCCCGCAACCAGAATGACCTGATAACCCTCCCGGACTTTGCGCTCACCAGGCGCAGAAGCCGCATAAAGACAACAGATGATACAGCGGTCAAGATCGCTAGGCCGAGGCAGGCCAGGAGGTTCACATTGCTGATGTAAAAGGAGTGATGCTGAAACGGGATCTGATTTCCCTGGAGCCCCCTGCTCACCTCAGTTCCCACTATCGAGGCAATGGCGATGGGGACCACATTGATGGGAGTCCATTCGCCCAGGATCGCTTCCAGGGCAAAGGCAATGCCTGTTGCCGGGGCATTGAAGATTGCGGCGATGGCTGCGGCTGCCCCGCACCCAACGATAACGGTCCGTTGTCGATCTTTCAGATAAAAAAAATTGGCAATGTTTGAACCGATGCTCGCGCCGCTGATAACGACCGGTGCCTCAGGTCCCGCCGATCCCCCGCTTGCAATAGTCAGGAGACAGGAGACAAGTCTCGAAAAACTCGATCGAAAACGCAGGAGGCCTCCTCTCCTTGAAATACTGTAGCTCACCTCAGGGACTCCATGCCCACCAATATCCCTGACGATAGAGTGGAGGAAAAAGATTGATAATGCCGCCCCGATTGCCGGGAAAAAAGTGGCATACCAGTGGGAGCGAAGCGGCATCAGATAGTGACCTCCATGCTGGAGCCCGAGATTCAGTACAACTGATGCGTATCCTCCTCCCAGCCCTACCAGAGCTGCAACGATAATGAGCTGCAGCCGCTCATCCAGCCTGAAAAGGACCTTTCGTACAAGGAATGAAAATGAAAAATCCATAAACCAGCTAAGCCCCTGCTGCCTTTTCACGCGCCGCCATATCCTGTTCCATTGTGCGAACCCTGATTAAAAGATCATCTCCATTTCCGCATTCCCTGAGGAATCGGATAAAGCCGCGATCACGGAG
>JAFDGR010000104.1 GCA_019309145.1 Deltaproteobacteria bacterium
CGTTCATAAATGCGGTTGAAGGGAAAGAACCTGCACTCCCGCTGCAGGATCGCCGCGGCCCAATCAACGAAATACGGTCGTCCGTCATTGCCTACCAGGATATTCGGTTCCCTTTTCAGGTCGCAATGGGCCACTCCTCTCGCGTGAACCCGGGAGACCAGGTCCTCGCACGCCTTGAAAAAACCATCGGGCAGGTCTGAAGTTTTTTCCAGATCGCTGAGACTGGTACCCGGGATATGCTCCAGTACAAGAGCCAGGCCCTTGATGACCCGGTAAACCCTGGGAACACCGTCGAGGCCCGCTACCTGCCGGTACGCCCTGCTCTCACGCCACACGAGAAAACGGCCGGCCAGGTTCCTGAAAAGGAATCGGTTGGTGCTGAAGTCCTTGATCACAGCGCGAACACCGTCCTCCTCAAGAACCCGCAAAGCTGGCCTGGTGGGCGACGCGTGCCTCAAGATCGCCTTTTGCTTTCGGGAAAGCTCATGAAGCTCCAGAGATTCAAACATATGCCGTCGCGATTACGGGTTCACGGTTCATCGTTCACACTTGGTCATGATACTTGAAGTAGGCTGCGCAGGTGCCCTCGCTGGAAACCATGCATGGACCCACCGGGCTGTGCGGGGTGCACACCTTGCGGAAGAGCTTGCACTCAAACGGCCTGGCAACCCCACGAAGGACCTCGGCGCACAGGCAGCCGGGCGGTTCTTTGGCGGCCGGTACATCCAGGTCAAAGCGCCTGGAGGCATCATGAGCTGCATATTTTTCCCGGAGCGCAAGACCGCTCATGGGAATGATGCCGAGCCCTCTCCACGGGGTATCGCAGGGTTCAAAGACCTCATCCATGATCCTGAGGGCACTGGGGTTTCCATCGGGTGAAGCTCCGCGCACGTACTGGATTTCCACGCGCGCCTCGTTCGCTTCGATCTGCTGCACGAGCATGAGGATCCCCTGCAGGATATCCAGGGGCTCAAAGCCCACCACCACGCAGGGTACCCTGTATTGATCCACCACTGATTGGTAACTGGAAGTCCCGATAATGGTGGTGACATGTCCCGGACAGATAAAACCGTCTATGTCCAGGGTGCCGCCCGAGAGCAGGGCATCCATGGCCGGGGGGAGGAGTTTGTGGGCTGAGAGAACATAAAAATTGTTGAGATCGCGCTCATGGGCCGTCTTTACCGCCGCGGCCACGGTGGGGGCGGTGGTCTCAAATCCCACGCCAAGGAAGACAACAGGGTGATCAGGGTTTTGCCGGGCAATGGTGAGGGCGTCAAACGTGGAGTAGACCATGCGGACATCGGCCCCGTTTGCCCTTTCCGCCTGCAGAGATGAGCTGGTCCCGGGAACCCTGAACATGTCTCCAAACGTGGTGACGATCACCCCGGGCTCACCTGCGAGCTTAATGGACCGATCCATGTCTTCGGTGGCGGTGACACAGACGGGACACCCCGGGCCGGACACCAGGTCGACTGTTTCAGGCAGGAGACTGCGAATGCCGTGCCTGAAAATGGCCGTGGTATGGGTCCCGCAGATCTCCATGAGGCGGATAGGTTTCCGGGAGATGTCCCTGATTTTTCGGGAAAGGGCCTGGGCCACCTCCCGGTCACGATACTCATCCATGTGTTTCATAGCTGTTGAAACTCCCTTTCCATCTCCTGGAGCGAAGACCCGCGCATACGGCCTGCCCAAGGGCCAACCCACCGTCATTGGAGGGGACAAGGCGGTGGCTGTAAACCCGAAAGCCGTCTTGTTCCAGCAGGCGGGTCAGCCCGCTCAGAAGGGTGGCATTTTGGAAGGAGCCGCCGCTCATGGCCACCTCTTCAATGCCTGTGTCCTCCCTGAGGAGACAACACGTCTCCCGGAGCATCTGTATCATGGTATTGTGGAATCGCGCGCTGATGATACCCCTGGAGGTCCCTTTCTCCAAGTCTTCTACAATGCCTCGGATCAGATCTGCTGTCAACAGATGGTGATGATTTTCGCCTTTTTCCATGCGCCACGGATAGTGCCCGTTTTCATCCCGGCGTTGGCACATTTCCAGCTCAATGGGGGCCTGGCCTTCATAAGCGTTTTTATCGCGCAGCCGGATGAGCGACGATACCGCATCGAAGAGTCTCCCGCAGCTCGACGTGAGGGGCGAATTGACCCCCTGCCGGGCCATCCGGACCACAATGTTCGCCTGGGTCGTGTCCAGGTTTTTTATGAAAGGGATGTCAAGATCAAAGAGGGCGTCCCCATAGGCCTTGTGAAGATACACCAGCGCCATCCTCCAGGGGAATTTCGCGGCCGCATCCCCACCGGGAAGCGGCGTATAGTCCAGGTGGGCCTTTCTTTCAAAGGAGACCAGGTCCGCGAGGATAATGTCTCCTCCCCAGATGTGTCCGTCGGTTCCCAGGCCTGTCCCGTCCATGGCCAGGCCGATGACGGGACCCGCTATGCCGTGTTCGGCCATGCATCCCACAATGTGGGCATGATGGTGCTGAACGGCGATGCGGGTGATGTCTTTGTGTTCGCGGGCAAAGCGGGAACTGAGATAGTCCGGGTGCAAATCATGGGCAATGACGGCGGGCTCGATTTCAAGGATCCTCTGGAGATGAGAGATGGTGAGCCCGAAAAATTCATAGGTTTCCAGGTTTTCCATGTCTCCCACGTGCTGGCTCAGAAAGATGCGGTTTTCCTTGGTGAGGCACACGGTGTTCTTGAGTTCCCCGCCCACCGCAAGGACCGGGGGAAGCATGGGCAGAGGCTCCGGGAGGAAGATGGGGGCGGGAACATACCCGCGGGATCTCCTGATCTGCCTGGGTGTATGGTTGATGACCCGCACGATGGAATCGTCGCTCCTGAGATAGATGTCGCGGTCGTGGACCAGGAAAGAGTCGGCAATGCCTTTCAGATGAAGGAAAGCCGCGTTGTTCTCAATGTTGATGGGTTCGTCGGTCATGTTTCCGCTCGTCATGACCAGTGCCTTGAACGGGGCGTCCATCAGGAGGTAGTGAAGAGGCGTGTAAGGAAGCATGATGCCGAAATAACGGTTCCTGGGGGCGACCTGGGGCGAGAGGCCATGGGAGCGGCGTTTCCGGAGGATCACGATGGGACGCTGGCGGCTGGTGAGTATGGCGGCTTCTTCCGGGGAAACCCGGGCGATATCCCGGGCTGTTTGCAGATCCGGCACCATGATGGCGAGTGGTTTTTCTTCACGGTGTTTCCGCTTCCTGAGGCGAACAACCGCCTTGTGGTTGGTGGCGTCCACGGCCAGGTGAAAGCCGCCAAGGCCCTTGACGGCGAGGACTGCTCCATCCTGCAGGAGCCTCACAGCCTCCTGCACCGGGTCAGCACAGGACAGGGGATTCCCGTTTTTGTCGTGCAGCGCTGCGTGTGGTCCGCATTCCCAGCAGGCGTTTGGCTGGGCGTGGAACCGGCGGTTTGACGGGTCCTCGTATTCGTCCCTGCAGGCAGGACACATCTCAAATTTCCGCATGGTGGTGCTGGGCCGGTCATAGGGAATGTCCTGGATAATGGTGTAGCGGGGACCGCAATTGGTGCAGTTGATGAAAGGATACCGGTATCGCCGGTCCTGCGGGTCTCTCAATTCCGCGAGACAGTCCGGGCAGATGCTCACGTCCGGGGAGATCAGCGCAGAACGCGCCAGGCCGGACCTGCTTTCACGGATCTCAAAGGAATCTTCCCCCAGGACAGGGATTTCATGCTGGTTCAGGACTGCTATCTGGGCCAGGGGCGGATTTTCCACAAGAATCGCCTCGAAAAAGCCGGCAATACGAGGCTCCGGTCCTTCTACTTCAAGGGTGACCCCCTGTGATGTATTGATGACATATCCGGTCAGGTCAAAACGATGGGCAAGTTGATAGATAAAAGGCCGGAATCCCACTCCCTGGACAATACCCTGGATGGACCCTTTTACCCGTTTGACCATCTCGCGCTCAGGCCTTCTTCCTGGTCCGGACCTCTTGCTTGAGCCACTCATACCAGGCATCCAGTCCTTCGCCTGTCTTGCAGGAAATTTCGAAAATGGTCATACGGGGGTTTATCTTGAGTGCCTCTTCCCGGATTCTCTCCACCGTACAATCCACATACGGGAGGAGATCAATCTTGTTGATGAGCAGGACACTGGACTCATGAAACATCAGGGGGTACTTGGCGGGCTTATCATCACCCTCGGTGACGCTGAGAATCATGGCCTTGAAGTCCTCTCCCACCTTGAATTCTGCCGGGCACACGAGATTGCCCACGTTTTCCACCACCAGGAGGTCCAGGTCTCCCAGGTTGAGCTCGGGAAAGGTGTCCCGGATCATATTTCCGTCCAGGTGACAGGCACCTCCGGTGTTGATCTGGACCACCGGGATATCCATGCGGGCAATGCGCTCGGCGTCCTGGGAGGACTGGATGTCCCCTTCAATCACTCCCAGGGAAATGTCTTCCTTGAGCGCCTGGATAGTGCGCTCCAGGAGACTGGTCTTGCCCGCTCCCGGGGAACTCATGAGGTTCATGACCGTCAGGTTATGCTCGTCAAAGAGACTGCGGTTCTGCTGGGCGATGCGGTCATTCGCCTCAAGAATATTCTTTACAACGGAAATCTTCATACGCCACTCCTTCCTTTATTCCACTTCCATTTCAACAATGGAAAGATCCTGCCCGGAAATAGTTCGTATATTGGGGCTGTCGCAATGGGGACAACTGAATGCGTAATCCTCTATTTCAAATTCCTGGTCACAGTCAAGGCAAATTCCCCTCAGCGGGATCATTTCCATGATAAGATCTGCGCCTTCCATGTTGGTGCCCGATACAATGATCTCGAAACAGAAGGAAAGGGCCTCCGGCACAATCGCCGAGAGCTTTCCAATGTGCAATTTGACCGACTTGAGGGTGCTGGCGTTATTGTTTGTCATTTCCTCCTGGAGGATATCCACGAGGCTCTGGGCGATGGACATTTCATGCATACGGTGAATTACCCCTGCATCAGCGCAATGATCAGCGAATTGATTTTCTGCCTGGCGTCGTTGAATACCCCTGACAGGTTCAGGGAATGGTTGGCAAAAATGCTGTCGGGATCTCCATTGAACACGATCAGGGGCTCAAAATCACAACGGTCGAGATTCTCCAGGATCTTGTCCACCAGTTTCACGGAATTCTTGTCCTTCAGGACTGCCAGGAAATCGATCCGGATGGCCTTGAACGATTCCCGGAGGGCATACGCGACGCCCTGCGCGTAATAGAAGTTGTCGTCAATCCGATACCAGGGGATATCTATATTCACCAGTTTCGGGGCCTTTGCGCCCTGTTCCAGTGTTTCCTCCACGTTCAGGGCCTGGTCAAGGTCCCTGGGGGCATTGATCAGGCGTGTGTTGACCCCACCCATGAGGGAAGCGTATTGCCTGAGGAGTTCCGCCAGGTTGTCGGCCCTGGGATAGAAGAAGGATTTTCCAACGCGGAGGTTGTTGGAAAAAACCTGCAGGTTATTCGCTGTTTGTTTCAGCTTGCTTTCATAGGACGGAAACCACCATTTCTTCGGGTCATTGGAAAGGGAGGTAAAGGCAGCTTCCGCGAATGGGTCCAGCTTGTCCGTGGTTCGCATCCTGGAGAGATTGTCCCGCAGTACCCGGACGTTATACCGCACCACCTCGAGTTCACCGAGCTGGAAATTGGGCATGTTGTCCAGGAGCACAGTGGGCCAGAACAGGTCGTTGGGCAGCCAGTTTTTGAGCATTTGCCGGGTCAGTTGTTCATTGGTGGTGATGAACGCAATCCCGGGCACCCGTTTGTCCAGCTTTCCAAGGTCCAGAGAAGCCGGTTTCCGGGAATTGAAGGCCATGACCAGCACGATGAACAGGAAAATAATGAGCAGGACAGCCGCGGCCATAGCCTTGGAAGCCCTCTTTTTTTCTCTTTTTTCACCTCTTTTTTTCATTTTTACCCTTTCTTGTGAGTAGCTTATGAATAAAGAATGAGTTCTTTCCCTTTGGCATTCGCTAGTCGTCACTCCCACCATTTTTCACCGGAGTGACGACTTTTTGAAAGCCCTTAACCTTGAACCGTGAACCTTGGAACTTTGAACCTAACGAGCTACCATTATTCGGTATTGGATATTCTCTTTCCCACGGCAGTGTGGTTCCCCAAAAACACACCGAATGATTGTAGTGGGTGGGTTGTTCAGTTGTCAACCATTCAATCCGGGTTCACCGGTCGGACCGATGGGAAAATGCTCTTGTCGGTATGGGGGATGAACTTGGCCGCACTGAAAAGATTCATGAACTCCTGGTTCACATTGAGTTCCAGGTACGTGATCTGGTCCCGGATCCGGAAGATGCTCTCCCTGGCCTCGGCCGAAAGGAGCCCCATGGTGGCTCCCTGCAGGGAAGTATTGCCCAGCGGCACATACGTTTCAAGGGGAAGATCGGGGATCATGCCTATGGTGATGGCTGATCGGGGATCGATATAGGAACCAAAGGTCCCGGCAATAAAGAAATGACGGATTCCGTTGAAGGGGATACCGACCGTATTGGTGATAGTCGTGAGGATGGTGAACATGGCGGCCTTTGAGCGGATAAGGCCGTCGATATCCGTCTGCGCAAGGGTGAGCGCCTCCCCGGTGCCGGATTCCTCCGGCTTCACCACCACAAGTTCCCTGATACCGTCCTTCTCTCTGAGAAGGTCACCACACGCGCGCCGGACGAATTTGCCCCGGATGTCGATCATCCCCGTGAGGAAAAGCTGTGCAACCAGGTCGATGAGTCCTGATCCGCAGATACCGACCGGGGCCTGGTGATCAATGGTCCGGATCTGGAACTCGTGCGTATCCGGATCAATGGTGACCTTGTCTATGACCCCCGGTCCCGCCATCATGCCCATGTTGGCCACGCCGCCTTCAAGGGCAGGTCCCGCCGCCCCCGCGCAGGCCATGAGCCAGTCACTATTGCCAATGACTACTTCAGCGTTGGTTCCCACATCCACCAGGAGGGATATCTCCTCCTGCTGGTTCATGCCGGAGGCCAGAATCCCGGCGATGAGGTCTCCCCCGAAATAACTCCCCACATTGGGGAAGACCAGAACGGGGGCCCCCGGCAGGATGTCCAGTGCCAGTTCATGTGCTTTTATGATCGACGGGCTGTTTACGGCGGGGATATAAGGCTCCCTGCAGAGCCAGTAAGGATCCAGGCCCAGGAAGAGGTGGGTCATGGTGGTGTTGCCCGCCGCTGCCATCCCGGCGATCCTCGTGGGCTCAATGGTGTGTTTTCGACAAAGGGCGCGTATTTCCTGGTTGAGACGATCCCGCACCAGGGATTGGAGCTTTTGAAGGCCTCCCTCCTGTGCGGCGTAATGGATCCTCATCAGGATATCCGGGCCGATTTCGATCTGGGGGTTGTGAAAGGACGTTTCATCAATACATTCGTGCGTGGAAAGATTCAGGAGCCGCACCACGACTGTTGAGCTGCCGAGATCGACGGCAAGGCCATAGAGGGAAACATCCGGGGCTGCGGGGAGGATGCCGCAAAGGTGGAATCGGTCGTGGTCCTCAAAAAGAACCGCCTCCACCTGATAGTCATATTTTCTGAGGATGGAGGGGATCTCCCTGGCAAGCGGGAAATCGAAGAGGATTTCATTTTCCGGGAGGACTTTCCTGATGCCCTTGATCAACCGGTCAACATCCGCGGTATTGTCGTTCAGGCTGGGTGGGGCCATTTCCGGCGCCACTTTTCTGATCCAGCCTTTGGCCTTGGTGTCTGTGGTTTGGTGCATTATTCCCCGATTATTCCGTAAAAAAAATTGTTCCCAGGTCCCCGGGTCCAGCCTGCCGCCGATGATTGCCACCACCTCTTGCCGGCCCATGATCTGGCGCTTCATGTGGGCGTCGGGATGGTGGTGGGAGAGGAACTCGCGAAAACGAATAAAGGAGATGGTCAGCCGGTGTGATTATCCAGAATTTCCCGGAGCTTTTGGGAGAGCATTTTGATATTGAAAGGCTTTTGAATGAAGCCGTTGCAGCCCCGCTTCAATATTTCAGATGCCTCGCCTCGCAGGCTGTACCCGGTGGAGAGAAGCACTTTCACGTCGGGGTCGATTTCCCGCAACTGGTCATAGGCGTCGCCACCTCCCATCCCGGGCATGATCATGTCCAGGACCACGATATCAACCTGGCCCTTGTTGGCCTTGAAGATCTCGATGGCCTCCGGGCCGCTCCTTGCCGTCAGGACTTTGTAGCCGAGTGCCTCCAGGATTTCAGCACCCACCTCGATGATCATGTCTTCATCGTCCACCAGGAGGACGGTCTCCGGCCCCCGGAGAATGATTCCTTCCTGCCCTGCATCTTTCTGGACCATTTTTTGGCTGGCAGGCAGATAAATGGTAAACGTGGTCCCTTCCCCGATTTTACTCTCTACTTCGATAATCCCGTTATGATTCTTGATGATCCCATAGGCTGACGCAAGTCCCAGGCCGGTTCCGCGACCCATCTCCTTGGTGGTGAAAAAAGGTTCGAAGATCCTGCGCTGGGTATTTTCGTCCATGCCGAGCCCGCTGTCCCGAACCGTTACCTTGACGTATGATCCGGGAGGGAGTCCATACGGGCTTACTGCCGCGGCGTTCAGGGTTACATTTTTTGTCTCCAGTGCGAGGTCGCCGCCACCGGGCATGGCCTGCCAGGCGTTGACGAAGAGATTGAGCAGGACCTGTTCGATTTGCCCCTGGTCAGCTTCTACCGCCCAGAGGTCTTGTTCGAATTTGGTGGAGATAATGACTTCCTTCTTGGTCCTTCCGAACATGGTTGCGGTCTTCTCCACCAGTTCATTGAGATCAACGGGCTTGACATCGTATTTGCCCCCCCGGGCAAAGCCGAGCAGTTGTTTGGTGAGTTCGGCTCCGCTTTCGATATACTGTTCAATACTCTTCAATTTGTCGTAGTGAGGGTGTTTGGAATCAATCTTGAGGAGCATAAGGGAGGTGTACCCCTGGATCCCCATGAGCAGGTTGTTGAAATCGTGGGCTATGCCCCCGGCGAGGGTCCCCACGGCCTCCATCTTCTGTGCCTGTTGCAGTTGGGCCTCGAGACGCTTCCGGTCGCTGATATCCCTGACCACGCCGTGGGTGCCCAGGTATACCTTGTCCGGTTCCAGGACGGGCTTATCATACATCCCGGTCGCCTTTAGTTCTATGGCCAGGTGGCGGACGTCACATGCCCGGAAGGCCTCATGACCCTCTGCGGCCTTCAGGCGCAACTGAACACCGGCAGCAGCGCGATCCCCGGTCCTCCTTTCATTGAAAATCCATTGGGCACGTTCCATATCTTCATCGTGGATGATGGTGGAGTAGTGTTTTCCGATGAGTTGGTCAGCGTCGTATCCCAGGAGGCGTTTGACCGCCTGGCTGACAAAGGTAAAATTGCCGTTTTCATCCAGGGTGTAAATGATGTCAGGGGAATTCTGGACCAGGTACCGGTACCTCTCTTCGGAAAGTTCCAGCTTCCCGTTGATGATTTCCTTCTCGCTTTTGAGCTTTTTTTGATCAAGGGCGTTTTGAACGGTCTTGAGCAGTTCTTCAAATTCAAAGGGTTTCCTCAGGTAGTCATAGGCCCCCCTCCGAAGCGCGCCGATGGCTGAATCCAGTGAAGCGTGTCCCGTGATGATGACGACCATGGTCCCCGGGCTTGTCTCATAGATATGCTCCATGAGCTGATGGCCGTTCATATCCGGAATAACCATATCCAGAAGAGCGAGATCAAATTGATATACGGACAGGATATCCTTGGCTTCCTGCCCGGAGCTGACCGTATAGACGTCGTACCCCTGCTCATCCAACAGGAGCTTGAGGCTGTCACGAATACGGGGCTCATCATCAACGATCAATATTTTTGCGGGGAAAGACATGGGCATCTCTCAAAAAGATGTATTCATTCGGTGAACGGGTTGATGGTTCACGGTTGATCCTGTCGCGTTTCTTGGGGCGTGGACCTGAACATCAGCTATTATCTTTGACCGGTAAGGAGATCTTGAATGTGGTGCCAGCCCCTTTTTCACTCTCGCAGGCCAGGGTGCCCCCCAGGGCCTTTATGGTCTGAAATGCAATGGAAAGGCCCACTCCCGAATGCCCTTCCTTCTTGGAAGTGACAAAGGGTTCAAATAACCTTTCCTTAATCTCATCCGCGATTCCCGGGCCGTCGTCCCGGATGATTATCTCAACATAAGAATGAACGCCATTTCGCGTTCCTCCGGCTTCCTCCTGGAGACCGGCCGATATCCTGCGTGTGGAGAGATAAATATTGCCGCCGCCGGGCATGGCCTCGGCAGCATTCTTCACCAGGTTGATAAGGACCTGCTTCAGGCCGTCCTTTTCAGACACCGGCTTTGGGATAGCGGGATCCAGGTCGGTGTGCATGGTTATCCCTGTGTTTCTCGCCATGGAATCCTTTGTTATTTTGACCAGGTCTGTTATCAGGGCGTTGATGTCCACCTGCTCCAGTTTCGGGGTCCTGCTCCTGGAAAAAGCGGTAAGGGTTCGGAGTATCAGCGCAATGCGATCGATTTCTTCATTGATAATCCTGATTTCATCCTGGGCCACATCTTCTCCTGCCAGTTTCATGCTGAGGATCTTGAGGTAGTTCTTGATGATACTGAGGGGATTATTTACCTCGTGCGCCACCCGGCGCGCCATGTCAGAGGAAGCGATGGCGCCTTCCGACTGGATTTTCTGCATGTTCTGGCGGCGGAGTAAATTTGAATGGAGTGCGACGGAAGCCTGCTTTATGAAAAGATCCAGGAGCTTGCGATGCCGTTGAAAATCATCCAATTCAGCGCGGTCAACCCCCAGGAGAATGACACCGATGGAGTCGCCGTTTGCCCGCAAAGGAAGACACAGGATTCCTTCCTTGTCCAGGAAATGGATGATCTGTTCGTCGATGAGTGCAAGGGGAGAATCAGGGGAGGCGTTCATCGAATCCAGGGGAGCGCACTGGTGGAGGCAGGAGATAAAGAGGCTTTGCTCGGCTTCCATGGGGATGAGGAGGCCGTCTACGAGGGCTGATTTCCCTTCCCCGTCAATAGATTTCCCCACCAGTCCCTTTTTATCCGGGTCCACGAGAAAAAAGAAGACATTGCTCGTGTCGAAAAGGACACGGAATCCGTGTTCAAGAGCCCGCAGGATTTCTGTTTCATTATTTGCCTCCAGCAGGTCCTGGAGGGTGCCGAGCAGGAGCGAGACATTTCGCACTTCGCTGATGAGGTCCCCCTCGATCTTCAGGTCTTTTTCGCTTATGCCTGTTGAGCTTGATTCCGGTGGTTCTATCTCGATGTCAAGGGATTGGGCGACTTCCACCACTTCTTCATCTGCCTGGTTCTGGATGATTTCAAGCACATCACGGGACAATCCCAGGACTTTTCCAGCCATTTGAAGATCTTTGTCCGGGGAGTTCGCGGGGCCCTGGGAGAGCGTGTTGGCCGCAAAAATGATTTTCACCAGGGAAAACGCTCCCACGATCCTTTCTACGGGTTCATGATGGTACAGGACGGCGTCCGAGACAAATGACTGGAGATTCCAGCGCTGCAGGAGCCATGCCCCTACCTCGCAATGGTTCAATCCGAGCCGTATTTCACCGGCAAGGAGGAGGTCCGGGCGGTCCATGTACTCTCGAAGAAGCGCCCCGTATTCCTCCTTGAAGTTAACCCACAGGACCAGTCGGCCGATGTCGTGGAGCAACCCTGCCAGAAAGGCCTCCTCGGGGCCCGGGTATCTCAATTCCCGCGCCAGGAGTCTTGCGGTTACCGCGCACCTGAGGGAGTGCCACCAGAAGCGTTTCAGATTCATCGTGGCATTTCCGGCAGTGCGGTCGAAGGCCCTGAGCACAGAAGCGCTGATGGCGGTGTTTTTGGTGGTGTTTGTTCCCAGATAGCCCACCGCCTGTTTGATGGTCCCGATTTTCCTTGGCAGGGCGTAGTATGCGGAATTGACGAGCCGGAGGATCTTGCCGCTGAGAGAGGGATCTTTTTCAATGATGGTAGAGATTTGCTCCAGGGACACATTGTCGTCATTGCAGGCCCTGATGAGCTTGATCAGGATGTGGGGGAGGGTGGGGAGATTCCTGAGAGTGGAAACCTTTTCGCCTATGGATTTTTCCAGATCAGCCATGATGGCAGTATAAACAAAAAATGTTTGAAGTCAAGGGAATTACGCTAAATATACGCAAGATATTCGCATGTTATCCCCGTGCCAGCAGCGCTTTTCCCCGGGCGATTTCAAGGAAAGCGCGATCCCTATCGCTGCCCATGCATGCCCGGACCCGCATCTCATGAGTCTCTGCAAATGTGATGCCAAAGAGCAGCACCCTGTCCCTCCCTTGTGCTTATCCCAAGCATTGCTGGACTAAGAAAGCGTGGGATGTTTACATTGGACACGGTTCGCGGCAGAGAAGGGGCACGGAGATCTTTTTGCAGACACGGAACTTTTCTTTGCTGGGCCCCCGGCCGTCTTGCTGCGCAACCGTTTCGCCGCCAGGGTAAGGGGAGGGGCCAGGGTGTTTTTGTTCTGTGCCATCTAGAAAATAAGATCAAGTACTTAAATAAAATCCTGGACAAATGCCTCCAGGTGAAGTATATAGGCAGCCGTATGACACTTCATCCCGGGGGTAACAGTGTTGAACCTTGCAAAAGTCTTTGTCCGTCCCGTCCGTCCGCTTGAAGAGCAGCGTTTTCAGCAACTGATGCAGGAGCATCATTACCTCGGTGCTCTGCCCAAGATCAGCGAGACCCTCTGGTATGTCGCCACCTTTGGTGATCAATGGGTCGCTCTTCTGAGTTTTTCCGCCGCAGCCTTAAAGTGTTCGGCGCGGGATCGCTGGATCGGATGGGACTTCCGCCATCAGTACGATCGACTAAAACTGATTACCAATA
>JAFDGR010000105.1 GCA_019309145.1 Deltaproteobacteria bacterium
CGTGTTCAAGAAGATACTGGTTGCAAACAGGGGTGAAATAGCGGTGCGAATTATACGCACCTGCAAGGAGATGGGGATTCGCACGGTGGCGGTGTATTCCGATACAGACGCTCCTGCGCTCCACGTGCTTGAGGCTGATGAAGCGCTCAATATCGGTCCCCCCGAACCGTCTGCGAGCTACCTGAACATACAAAAGATTATGCAGGCGGCAAAGGAAACCAGCGCTGAGGCGGTCCATCCCGGGTACGGATTCCTGGCAGAGAATCCTGACTTTGCCGCCCTTGTTGAATCTGCAGGGCTTTCTTTTATCGGACCACCCTCCCCGGTCATCAGAAACCTGGGGGACAAAACAAAGGCCCGGAATATCATGCAGGCAGCAGGGGTTCCTGTTATTCCCGGAACCATGGAAGCCACGACAGACACCGAGACCCTCTGCGCACAGGCAGAAGGTATGGAGTATCCCATTCTTATCAAGGCCGCGGCAGGCGGCGGCGGCAAGGGAATGCGCACGGTGGATGATCCCAAAGACATGCAGGAGGCCTGCATTTCCGCCATAAGCGAAGCAGAGAAGGCATTTGGGAACGGTGCCGTGTACCTGGAGAAATATCTCTTGAATCCCAGGCACATAGAGTTTCAGATCCTTGCGGACCAGCAGGGACACGCGGTGCATCTTTTCGAGCGGGAATGTTCCATCCAACGCCGACACCAGAAAATCATCGAAGAAACTCCTTCACCTGTCCTGACACCCTTGCTTCGCGAATCAATGGCAAAAGCCGCACTGTCAGCGGCAGCAGCCTCCGGATATGTCAATGCCGGGACCGTTGAATTCCTTTTCGAACCACCTGACCGGTTCTACTTTCTCGAGGTGAACACCCGGTTACAGGTGGAGCACCCCATCACGGAAATGACCACAGGGTTGGACCTGGTCAGGCACCAGATCAAAATCGCGGCCGGCAATCCACTGCCTTTTGCGCAGGCGGACGTGATCACCAGGGGGCATGCCATGGAATGCCGCATCTATGCGGAGGACCCTGGAGCCCAATTTTTCCCCTGCCCCGGCCCCGTGTTGTTCTACCAGGAACCTCAGGGACCGGGCATTCGAGTGGATGGAGGAATTTACCAGGGATTCCAGGTACCGGTGGAATACGATCCCATTCTCAGCAAGCTGATTGTCTGGGCGGAAGACCGGGAAACAGCCATCAACCGTATGATCAGGGCCCTTCAAAAATATCCCATCCTGGGCATTCGTACCACTGTCCCTTTTCTCCTGGATGTGATACAGTCAGAGCCATTCAAAAATGGCAAAACAGACACCGGCTTTATTCCAAAGCATTTCGGACAATGGTCTCCAGGCGAGCAAGGACAAGAGCTCGCGGGAATCGCTTATGTGGCTGATACTTTGACCCGCGCGGCAGCGTCCCGGAACTTCCGGGAACCAAAAGGGATTCCTTCCCCCTGGGAAACCCTTGGTCAATGGGAGCTGTAATGAACAAAATGAAATACCACCTTACCATAAACGATCAAACACACTCCCTTGATGTCTCCCCGGAACAAGGCAATAGCCTCTCGGTCACCTGGGCAGGACATGACCCTCAACAGGTTCTGTTTCATTCCGTGTGTGATGGACGCTTGTCTCTTGTGGTGGATGGAAAAAGAGTGGATGCCTTTGTCGCAGAGGGATCCGACGGCAAGCACATTTTTGTCAATGGAAAAACGTTCCTGGTAAAAAATGCGGATCAGGAACCAGCCCGAAAACGAAACGGTTCAAAGGCTGACATTCCCCAGCAAGTAACCCCGCCCATGCCCTCTGTCGTGGTGAGAATACTTGTGGAGGTCGGCGACCGGGTGAAGAGAGGGCAGGGACTGGTAGTGGTGAGTGCCATGAAGATGGAAACCACCCTGATCGCGCCTTATGACGGCACGGTTACCAGGATCAATACCGCTCTCGACGCCAAGGTTGCCCCCGGGGATATCCTGGTGGACCTGAAAAAGAAGGTATCAGAAAATGAGTGATGATCTCCTTTATATGGTGAAGGGGCCGACAGCGTTTCTCACCATCAACCGGGAATCCCGGCGCAATGCCATCAGCCAAGAGATGATCACCGCCCTTCTGACCCGCCTTGATCATGCTGATCAAGACCAGGACATACGAGCGGTCTGTATCACCGGCGCCGGTGACAAGGCCTTTTGCTCAGGAGCGGATCTTGCCGTCACCCTGACCAGAGAAGAAGACCGTCTTCAGGGTGCGAGAAACTATGCGACACTCCTCAAGAAGATGTCGCGTTTCGGCAAGCCCCTGGTGGCGCGGGTAAACGGTCCCTGCCTCGCAGGGGGACTGGGGCTCATGCTCTCCTGCGACATCGTGATTGCCCGGGATGACGCCTATTTTTGCACACCGGAGGTGAATGTGGGCATCTTTCCCATGATGGTCGGCGCCCTGCTCTACCGGAACGTGACCAGAAAAAAAGCAGTTGAAATGGTCCTCACCGGCAGGAAGGTACCGGCGCGGGAAGCCGAGGCCATGGGACTGATCACGCGTGCTGTTGACCCTGCAAATCTGGACGAGGTGATCAATAAAACCCTTCATCTCCTCACCAACAAAAGCCCCGTCGGAACACGCATCGGCAAGGAAGCTTTCAGAAGCATGATGGATTTGGATTTTGACCACGCCGTCGATTACCTGTGCGAGGCCCTTGGAAAAGTCATTGCGACTGAAGACGCTCTGGAAGGAATGCGGGCCTTCATTGAAAAAAGGAAACCGAACTTTCAGGGAAAATAGCCCGTTTTTCTGGGGAAAAATGGAATTTGAGCTGGGAAAAAGCTACGATCGACTGGAGATAGGTGAGGAGGCCAGTTTTACCAAGACCATCACCGAGACGGATGTGTATCTTTTCGCCGGCATCAGTGGGGATTTTAATCCCATGCACGTGAACGAGGCCTTCGCGAAGCAGACACCGTTCAGGACCCGTATCGCCCACGGTGCCCTTCCCCAGAGCCTGATCGCTCCGGTCCTGGGCATGAAGCTCCCGGGCCTGGGTACCATCTTGGTGGAGATCTCATGCAGGTTCAAGGCCCCGACCTTCTTCGGAGATACCATAACCGCAACCGCGCGGGTCTCTGAAAAACTGGCGGAAAAGAAATGGGTCCGCATGGCACTTGACTGGAAAAACCAGGAAGGAAAACTCGTTGCGGAAGGGGAAGCGGTGGTCATCCCTCCCCCTTCCTCTGGCAAGGATTTATTGTCAAGAGAAAACGGCTCATGATGGGCCAAAATCAGAGAAGGAGGAAAAGAACATGGCAATTGCGAGTGTAAAAGAGGTTTTTGACGGGATGCCTGGTGTGTTTAATGCGGCAGCCGCCCAGGGAATGGATTCGGTGTTCCAGTTTGAGATCACCGGTGATGACGGCGGAAATTGGAGCGTCGCGATAAAAGACGGCACTTGCGAAATCACCGAGGGGACGCATGATGCCCCCACGACCACCCTCACCATGTCCGGCGAGACCTGGCTGGCCATGGTCAACGGGGAGCTGAACGGCATGCAGGCGTTCATGAGCGGGCAGCTCAAGGTCAGCGGCGATATCATGCTGGCCCAGCGAATACCCGAACTGTTCCCGTTCTAGTATTGGCGGCACCGCAAAAAGCCCAATCCCTGCGTTGCGCTTCAGCTTTAGTCATTGCGCCGTACCTCATGCAGTACGCCTCATTCCTGAAGCTTCGCACACCTTGATCTTGGCGCCTTTTGCTGTGCCGCTCCATATCCACAACAAATACTGTTGCGGACAGCAATGTGGCAAGAGCTGTTATGAACGAATACCAGCAATACTTTGGGGAAACCCATAACATGGTCCGCGAGACCGTGCGGAAATTTGTCGAACGGGAAATCAAGCCGTACGTGGACGAGTGGGAGGAGCAGGGTGAATTCCCGAGAGACCTCTACCGGAAAGCGGGTGATGCCGGGATCCTGGGCATCGGGTACCCGGAAAAATATGGCGGTTCCGGCGGGGATATCTTCATGAAAATCGCTTCTTCAGAAGAGCTGATGCGCTGCGGCTCCGCCGGCGTCGTGGCGGGCTTGGGCTCCCTGGACATCAGCATTCCCCATGTCCTTGCCCTGGGGACCCATGAACAGAAAACCCGCTTTGTCCCTCCTGTGCTGAAAGGAGAAAGGATCTCCGCCTTGGGCGTTACCGAACCAGACGCCGGATCTGATGTGGCCCGGATCCATACACGGGCGGTACTGGAAGGCGACCATTACAAGGTGAATGGGAGCAAGATGTTCATCACCAGCGGTGCCCGCGCGGATCAACTCACCTGCGCCGTGCGCACGGGAGGAGAAGGCTACAAAGGGGTCAGCCTCCTGGTCATAGAGGCGGACACGCCCGGGTATACGGTCTCAAAGAAACTGAAAAAAATGGGCTGGTGGGCATCGGACACCGCACTGATCTTTTTTGATGATTGCCGTGTCCCCAGAGAAAATCTCCTGGGGCGGGAAGGCCAGGGCTTTTACGGTATTATGGAAAACTTCCAGCACGAAAGGCTGCAACTCTCCATAATGGCCAATATGACGGCCCAAATGGCACTCGAGGAATCCCTGAAGTACTGCAGGGAACGGGAGGCCTTCGGCCGTCCCCTGAGCGGTTTTCAGGTCACCCGGCACAAGCTGGCTGACATGGCAACCCTTGTGGAGGCGAGTCGTGAGTTCGTTTACCGGGTTGCAGCCCGGATAGGTGCAGGGGAAACTCAGGTAAAAGAGATCTCCATGGCAAAAAACTTCTCGTGCATGGTCAGCGACAAAGTAACGTATGATGCCGTGCAGCTCCACGGAGGCGCCGGGTACATGCGCGAATCCCTGGTGGAAAGGCTTTACCGGGATAACCGCATCCTCTCCATCGGGGGCGGAACCCAGGAGATCATGAAGGAAATCATCGCGAAAATGATGCTGGGATGATAAGAAAATCCTTTTGGAAATCGCACATGAGGCCCGGGCTGCAAGAGAGCGACTGAATTCCCTCGAACCCGGTACAGGAGTAAAAAACCATTGACCGATAAATCAATCATGCGTATAGTTTTTTTGAAATCACCTTTCTTTTGACGGGATTCTCACCAATCTCATGGCAAAATCACGGGGACATCGATTTCCCGATTGCATTTCTTAACCTTTAACCAAAGGAGGTTACCATGAGGAAATCATCTTTTTGGATCTGCATGCTGCTCATCGCCGTCTTTGCTTTTCCCGCACTTGCCGGAGCAGGAAAGGTACCGGGTGTCACGGACAAGGAAGTGGTCGTGGGGTGGACCACACCTCTTTCCGGTCCTGCGGCCCTCTGGGGGGTCACCGCACTGGGAGGCAAGGCGTGGGCCGATTATATCAATGACCAGGGAGGTGTGAACGGGCGAAAAATCAAGGTCATCATGAAAGATGACGGGTACAATCCCACCCGGGCCCTGGTGAACCTCCAGGAGATGAAAGGGAAGGTCTTTGCGGTCTGCGGACTTCTTGGAACCGCCATCTGCCACGCCGCGAAGGATTTCTTTGCTGAAAACAAGATTCCTCTGATCACCGCCTACGGCAATATTCGTATCTGGGCAAAACTCCCCAAAGACAAACTCCACTATGTCTTCATCGCCTATCCGGACTATGAAGACGAAGCCGACTATATTACCAAATACGCTGTGCAAAAAATCGGGGCAAAGAAGATCGCACTCTTTTACCAGAACGATGATTACGGCAAGCTCGCCATGTCTGGAGTCAAAAAGGGCATCGCAAGCGTCACCGGCGGCAAGCTCGTGGGAGCCGTCCCTTATGAAGTGACTGAGCGGTCCCTGTCCACCCACGCCCTCAACCTCAAAAAGACCGGGGCGGACAGCGTCATCATCTATACCACCCCCACTCACGGAGCCCTGATCGTGAAAGAGATGGCGAAAATCGGCTATCGTCCCAAGGTCTATGCTACCTTTACCCTTGCTGATCCCATCATGTACAGGGTAGCAGGAAAGGTATGGGAAGGAACCTATATCGCCCTGCCCGGAAACTCCGGCATACCAGGAGCAGAACCGCAATCCGATCAGGTCGTGAAAATCCTGAAAAAATACAATCCCAAGATCAAGGGCAAGGAATACCTGGCCCTTTTCGGCGCCATGTCCATGATGCATTTTGTGAAAGGCTTGCAGAATGCCGGCCGGGATCTGACCCCGGAATCCCTGATAAAGGGCATGGAACAAATCAAAAACTGGCAACCGCAGGGCGTTGGAGCCCCGGTGACCTACGGTCCCAATCGGCACCATGGCGTGAATGCGTCGCGTATGGGACAGGCAAAAAACGGCAAGGATACAATACTTGCCCCGTTTACTATCTTTAAAGCGCATTTTTAACCGGCATGTCGCTTCTTGACATCCGTGCATTGACCATCCGTTTTGGTGGTATCCAGGCCCTGGCAGGGATTGATCTCCACGTGGAACCTGAGGAAATCCTCACTGTTATCGGCCCCAACGGGTCTGGAAAAACCACCCTTTTCAACTGTATCTCGGGCGTGTATCATCCCAACGGTGGAGAGATTCTGTTTGAGGGGAAAAATCTCCTCGGCCTTTCGCCTGATTCCGTTGCCCAACGGGGGATCGCCAGGACCTTTCAAAATCTTCGCCTCTTTCTCCATATGACCGTCCTCGATAATCTCCTCCTTGGAAGGCACATCAAATTCAAGAGACATGCCATTGCCGCCTATCTGCGACTGCGCGGTGAAGAACTTGAGCACCGACGGGTGGTCGAGGAAATCATAGAGTTTCTGGATCTCCAGGCCTACCGGCAGGCCCTCATATCCGATTGTCCCTATGGCGTGCAAAAGCGCGCTGAAATGGGCCGTGCCCTTGCCATGGAGCCACGGCTCCTCCTGCTGGATGAGCCCATCGCCGGGCTGACATCCGAGGAAAAAGAAGAGACGGCTTACCGCATCACTGAAATCAGGGGTCGATACAAGACGGCCATCCTTTTGGTGGAACATGACCTCAGGATAGCCTCAAAGCTGGCAGATCGCATGATCGCCATGGATTACGGCAAGAAGATCGCCCAGGGCACCCCCGAGGAGGTGCAGCGAACCCCGGCCGTCATCAAATCGTACCTGGGGGACGAGTGAAGGCGGAAGGGGGAAACGTCCAAGGAGAAAAGGTTCAGGATTTTAGTCTGGGAAAATTATGCAACCACTACTCAAGATAGCAAGTATTGAAACCCTGTATTACGATCGTATCTATGCCCTTCACGGCCTCTCGCTCGAAGTGAAAGAAAAAGAGATCTTTGCCGTCCTGGGACCCAATGGTGCGGGAAAAACCACCCTGCTCAAGACCATTGCGGGTCTCCTGAAGGACCAGCCCAAAAAAGGTATCATCGAATTCGCCGGCAAACGGATCCAGCGTCTTGCGCCCGAAAAAATCGCCCGGCTGGGAATCGTGTACGTCCCTGAAGATCGGGGGCTTTTCAGGGAACTCACCGTAAATGAGAACCTCGAGCTCGGTTGCTGGGGCAGGAAAGGCAATAAGGTCAAGGAGGATTTCGAATATGTCCTTGCCCTTTTTCCCATCCTGAAGGCACGGGCGGACCAGCAGTCGGAAACCCTTTCCGGTGGGGAACAGCAGATGCTCGCCATGGGGAGAGCCATGCTTCGCAGGCCGAAACTCCTCATGCTTGATGAGCCGTCCCTGGGGCTGGCCCCCAAGGTAGCGCGCCAGGTCTATGATGCCCTTTCCCAGATCAGCAACGCGGGGACCACCATTCTTCTGGTGGAGCAGAATGCCAAAATGGCGCTCGGTATTGCCGATTTCGGCTATATCATGGAATCCGGAAGGATCGTCCTTGAAGGAAGCGCCAAAGAACTCCAGGAAAACGAAGATGTTCAGGAGCTCTACCTGGGTCTTGGCGGGCAGGACATTTCTCCAAAAGGATGGAGGCTCTACAAGAAAAGGAGGACATGGTGATGGGAACCGCGCCCGCGAATTTCCCTGCCCTTTTTTTCCAGCAGGTGGAGGCCCGGAAAACCAGCGTCGCCCTCCGGAAAAAAGAATACGGGATCTGGAACAGGATCTCCTGGGAGGAGTACGGAGAACTGGTCCGCGTTGTGGCGGCCGGATTGCTCGCTCTCGGGCTGGAACACGGGGACCGGGTTGCCATCCTGGGAGACAATCGTCCGGAATGGCTTATCTGTCACCTGGGCGCCATGTCGGCGGGCTTCGTCACCTGCGGTATCTATTCCACCTCCGCCCCTGAAGAGATAGCCTATGTGGTAGGGCATTCTGAATCCAGAATCCTGTTTGTGGAAAACGAGGAACAGGTGGATAAGGCCCTGCAGATTGAATCAGACCTTGACCTGAAAAAAATAGTGGTCTGGGATCCGAAAGGACTCTGGGGATTCTCCCACCCTTCCATGATGTTTTTCGACGAATTTCTGGAAACCGGCAAGGCCTTTCTCCAGGAACATCCAGCATGCATAGCAGAACGAATGGCGGCTATTGATCTTGAAGACACAGCCATGATGATCTACACGTCGGGGACCACGGGAAGGCCGAAAGGCGCCATGCTGACACACCGGAATATCTTCAGCATTACCGAATCCTTCATGGAAGCCTCTCCTATGTACCGGGATGACGAACTGCTCTCGTACCTGCCCCTGGCCCACATCTATGAAAACCTCATTTCCGTTTTCCTGGCAATCAGGGGGGGTGCCACCGTCAACTTTGTTGAGAGCATGGATACCCTTCCCATGAACCTGCGGGAGGTCTCACCCACGGTCTTCTGCAGCGTCCCGAGGATCTGGGAAAAATTTGCCTCCATGATCGAAATCAGGATGTCTGATTCCACCTTCGTCAAACGTGCCTTTTATCGTATTGCGATCGGAGTGGGTCTCAAGTATGTTCGAACCGGAAAGAAGACCGGAAAACGTTTTCTCTGGGGCCTTCTCTACTGGCCCCTCTACTGGCTGGTTCTCTATCACCTGAAACGCCAGGTGGGACTGGAACGGGTTCGCTGGGCGGTGTGTGGTGCCGCTCCTGCCTCGCCGGAACTCTTCCAGTACTTCAATGCCCTCGGTGTCCCCTTGCGAGAGGGGTACGGCCAAACCGAATCCACCGGCGTCATCGCCATCCAGCGAATCGATCGGCCCCGATGGGGATACGTGGGAGAACCTCTCCCAGGCGTGGAGGTACGTATTGCCGAGGACGGGGAGATTCTGGCCAAGGGAGCAGGGGTCTTCAAGGGATATTTCAAGGCCCCTGAGCTCTCCGCTGAAACACTGGAGGGGGGATGGCTCCATACGGGAGACGTGGGTGCCATTGATGACGGCTTTTTAAAAATTCTTGACCGAAAAAAAGATATCATCATCACCGCCGGTGGCAAAAATATCACGCCTGCTTTTATCGAGAACAAGTTGAAATTCAGCCCGTATATCCAGGACGCCGTGGTTATCGGCGACGGGCGCAAATACCTTGTTTCGCTCATTCTCATCGATGAGGACAATGTGACCAAGTACGCCCAGGATAACCGCATACCGTTTACCACCTTTGCCGACCTCACCCAGAACAAGGAGATCAGGAAACTCATCGAGGGAGAAGTGAACAATATCAACAAGACCCTTGCGCGGGTAGAAACCATCAAAAAGTTTGCCCTGCTTCCCCGGCGATTTTACGAAGAAGACGGGGATGTCACCCCCACAAAGAAGGTGAAGAGGCGCTTTCTTGAAAAGCGATACAAGGATCTCATTGATCAGCTCTATAAGTAAAGGATAGGGATGTATGGACTTGATTGAAAGCTACCGCGAGGAACTCCAGCTCATTCGGAAATTCTGGACACGCATCTGGGTCGGAGCCTTCGTGCTCTTCCTGATTCTCCTCCCCCTCTTTGCCCCGGAACATATCATTTATGTGGTAACGATCATTGCTATCTATGCGATTGGGGTGGAGGGGCAAAACATCCTTATAGGCTATACCGGCCAGATATCCTTTGGCCAGGCTGGTTTCCTTGCCATTGGCGCGTTCACTTTCGGACACATGAGTCAGTGGGGGATCCCCTTGCCCGTGGGTCTGGCCCTTGCAGGGCTCGCGGCCGGGCTCTTCGGCATCGTGGTGGGATTTCCCTCCTTGCGCCTCAAGGGCCCTTACCTGGCCATTGCAACCATGGGATTCGGGATTGCCGTCTACCAGGTCTTTGTCAACTCAGAAACCCTTTCGGGCGGGCGCATGGGGCTCATGGTTCACAAAATTTCCCCCCTCTGGGGACTCAGTTCCATTACCTTCAATTATTACTTCAATTTTGGCATTGCCCTTCTTTTCACCCTGCTCACCTACAACATTATCTCTTCTTACATGGGACGTGCCTTTATTGCCATCAGGGACAACGATATTGCCGCCGAGGTGATCGGCGTCAACCTCACCCGGTACAAACTCCTCTCTTTCGCCATCAGCTCTTTTTACACCGGGGTCCAGGGGGGGCTTTATGGCCTTTTCATGGGCTACCTGGAGCCCAACATGTTCACTTTCATGGAGTCCATTAACCTCTTTGTGGCAGTCATTATTGGCGGACTTGCATCCGTAGAGGGCTCCATCATGGGGGCCGCGTTTGTAATCCTGGTCCCCCAAGTGTTCAACGCTTATAAGGAATTAGTACCGGTCGTCTACGGGGTGACCATACTGCTTGTCCTTATCTTTGAACCCCTCGGCCTGTACGGCAGGTGGTTCAAAATGAGGCTCTATTTTCGGAACTGGCCTTTCCGCTAATAGGAATACTATTGGCCGAGAAAGGTGGTTACAGGACAGTTTTGTTTTGCTTTCCAGCTACTGACCACGAACCACACTCAACCGACACAAAGAGAGGTGTCAGATGTCGCAATTCCTCCAGTACTTTATTTCGGGGCTTTCCACCGGCAGCATTTACGCCTTGGTGGCCCTGGGACTGGCGTTAATCTATCGCTCCACCCGTATCCTGAATTTTGCGCATGGAGATATGGCTACCGCTGGCACCTTTTTCGCGTTCACCCTGCTCGGGCTCAATTTCCATTTTACCCTTTCCTTTCTCCTGGCCCTGCTTTTTGGGGCCGCCGTTGCCATGCTCTTTTATTTCTGTGTCCTCATCCCCGCGCAACGACGGGAGGCCACCCAGCTCGGGCAAATCATCCTGACCCTGGGATTCGGTCTCATCCTGCAAGGCCTCATAGCCTATTTCGGGGGTACAGAGCCGCAGTCATTCCCTTTTCCCCTTTCCGACACCACGATTTACAACCTTGGCGGAGGGGTGGTAATCAGTCAACTGGGGATCGGGACCCTGTGTATCAGCCTGCTTGCTTCCATCCTTTTCTACCTGCTCGTCCAGAAGACCCGCATCGGACTTGCCATGCGCGCCACCTCGGAAAATCTCCCCGGCGCGCAAACCCTCGGGATTCCCACCCGAAAAATCCTCGCCCTCAGCTGGGGTCTAGCGGCACTGCTGGGTGTGCTGGGTGGCCTTTTTCTTGCACCCGCTCTGCTCCTGGATCCATTTTTCATGCTGGAGCCTTTTTTGAAAGGATTTGCGGCGGCCATCCTTGGAGGGTTGAACAGTCTCCCCGGCGCCATTGTCGGTGGCCTGATTCTCGGAGTCGCTGAGAGCCTTGCCGGTGGATTTATATCAGTAGCTTTCAAAAACACCCTTGCCTTCATCATCATTATCCTCGTCCTGTTGATTCGCCCTGAAGGCCTGCTCGGAGAAGAATTCAAAGAAAGGATATAGAATAGCCATGTCTCAGGATATTTACGAAAAGCTTCGAGAACAGGTAGACCAGTATTCAGTCGGGTTTCCCAAGACTGAATCCGGGGTGGAAATGAAAATACTCCGGAAACTCTTCACTGAAGAACAAGCCCGCATGTACCTGCATCTCAGCATGCTGCTGGAGACCCCGGAAGCCGTTGCACAAAGGACAAAACAAGACCCTGAAAGCGTTTCGGTTCTTCTCAGCGAAATGGGCGACAAGGGTATTGTGTTTCGCGTCAAGAAAGAGGGCCTGGTAAAATATGCCGCAGTCCCCTTTGTGGTTGGTTTTTATGAGTTCCAGTTAAAGGACCTTGATAAAGAACTCGCGGCCATGGTGGACCAGTACCTTGAAGAGGCATTCGGCAAGGAGATGTCCCGGCAGACGGTACCCATGCGCACAATACCGGTGAACCGTTCTCTTCAGGTGTCATGGCCTGTCGCCCCCTATGAAGACGTGCGTGAAATTATCAAAGGCAAGAAAAAGATCGCGGTGGCAAACTGTATATGCAGGATCCAAAAGCGCCTGATCGGGCAGGGGTGCGACAAACCGCTCGAGACCTGCTTCATGTTCGGGTCCCATGCAGACTATTATGTGGACCATGAAATGGGACGCTGGATTGATCAGGAGGAAGCCCTCAAGATCCTGGATGACTGTGAGGAGGCGGGATTGGTTCCGCAGCCCTATAACGCGCAAAACCCCGGGGGACTCTGCAATTGCTGCGGCGATTGCTGCGGGATCCTCCGCGCGCTCAAAAAACAGCCGAAACCCGCACAGATGACCGTGTCCAATTATTTCGCTGTCGTTGACCCGGAACGCTGCGTGGCATGTGAGACCTGTCTCGATCGCTGCCAGATGGATGCCATTACCATCGGTGAAGACGATATCGCCCATGTCAACCTGGATCGCTGTATCGGGTGCGGCCTCTGCGTTACTACGTGCACCACGGAGGCGCTCAGCCTGCAACCAAAGCCCGAAAATGTGCGGAGGGCGCCACCAGCAACCGGTCGGGACGGCATGATGCAAATGGCACATGAACGGGGAAAAAGCCTGATCCCCCTTGC
>JAFDGR010000106.1 GCA_019309145.1 Deltaproteobacteria bacterium
TGGTGAATCTCTTGGTCAATGCAGCCCATGCAGCAGATAAAGAGGATTAATGGGTACATCTAGATGTGTTCTCAAGTGGAAAAGAGGGCCGAGATCTGGTAATCCAGATAACTGATAATGGATGTGGCATAGACAAGGAAGTGAAGAAAAAAATATTTAAACCATTCTTTACAACAAAGCCTGTGGGAAAGGGGATCGGGCTGGGTCTCAGTATTTCATGTAACTTGATCAAGGAATTGGGAGGAAATATCGAGGTCGAAAGTGAACCAGGGAAAGGAAGTACATTCAGGATCATCCTGCCGATTGATAGTGTGAAGCTGGAAATTCCGGCTTGACAGGGGTAGCGAATTTTTTAACATGTATGTCGAAAGGTGAGAAAAAATGTGGGAAAGCGAAGAACAGTTTCTCAGCATTATTGAAAATCTGAATGCGGTTCTCTATGCTGTTGATGCGAAGGGCGTGATTACGTATGTCAGCCCTTCAGCCGAGGCAAATGGGGGGTATACGCCGGCCGAGCTTGTGGGCCGCTTCTTTACCGAACTGGTCCACCCCGAGGATCTGCCGCAGATACAGGAGCGGTTTCTGGAACTTAGTCAGGGGAAGGAAACGCCTATAGAAGCCCGGGTCCTGTCAAAAACCGGCGAGATATACTGGATGCTTTTTCATGGAAAGGCTGTGTATGAAGATGGCTCGTTTGCCGGGGCCCAGGGTGTTCTCGTAAATGTGACCGAAATGAGACATGCTCAGAATGCCCTGGAGAAGCTGAACCAGGAACTGGAAGCCCGTGTGAAAGAACGAACTGCTGAACTCGAAAAGATCAACAAACGTTTACGCGGTGAAATAAAGAAACGAAAGCGGAAGGAGAAACAATTGCAACTCCTTTCCCAAGCGGTGGAACAGAGCAGCAATGGTATCGCCATTATAGACCTGGATGGGAAAGTGCTTTACATAAACAATGCCTTTGCAGAAAGTCATGGGTATAGCCCAGGGGAGGTATTGGGGGAACACCTCTCTATCTTCCACAATACACAACAAATGAAGCAGGTGGAGAATGCCAATCGTCAGATCCGGGAGAACGGGGAATTTTTGGGTGAAATATGGCATACCCGGCATGACGGCACAGTCTTCCCTGCCATGATGCACAATTCATTGCTTTATGATATGGATGGACGCCCCATGGCAACGATTGAAACGCTCCGGGATATCACCGAACAGAAGAAGATGGAACAGCGTTTGTTTCAAAGTGAAAAACTGGCGTCTTTGGGCTATCTCGCATCAGGAATTGCCCATGAAATCAACAATCCAAACAGCTTTATCGCCTTTAACGTCCCAATACTGAAGGACTATCTCAATGAGCTTATGCCGATTATTGATAAGTACGTAGCGAGGAATCCTGGGGTTGAGTTTTGCGGTCTGGCATATGAGGACTTTCGGAAAGATGTATTCGATCTCCTTCAGAATATCGCACACGGGTCCGATCGGATAACCTCCACGGTGGGCGACCTGCGAGAGTTTGCCAGGGCGAAGGGCAAGGCAGAATTCCGGAGAGTAGAGCTTAGAGAAATTTTCAGGAAGACGCTTACCATGTGCAGGGGAAAGATGAACCGGATGGTCAGTTCTTTTGAAGTGGAGATGCCTGAACAGGGATTGAAGCTTCACACCGATCCTGAGGCACTGGAGCAGGTGTTGATCAACCTGCTTATCAATGGGGCCCAGGCGGCTGATAAGGGAGAATCATGGGTGAAGCTCAGAGCAGTTCCCGGAAAGAAACCTGATGACCCAATGATTATCGAGGTAACAGACAATGGATGCGGTATGGATGACCAGACCATGCAGATGATATTTGATCCGTTTTTTACCACAAAACCTGTAGGTGAGAGCACAGGTCTGGGACTGAGCATTTGCCATAGACTGGTGGAACAGATTGGTGGCCGTATTGAGGTGGAAAGCGAGGCAGGGAAAGGGAGTAGATTCATGGTTATCCTGCCGGGAGAAACTGCCGGGAGACTCGAAGCATGCTGAACACCATTATTGTCATTGATGATGAAAGAGATTTTTTGGAAAGCGTCCGGAGGGGCTTGTTGACTTCCGGATTTAGGAATGTGCATCTGGAGAGCAATCCTCAAAAAGCGGTGGAACATTTCAGGGAGGGCGGAATTTTTGATCTGGCCCTCATAGATATCACCATGCCCGGTATGAACGGTGTGGAACTCCTGGAGGTGATCAAGAATATCAGCCCGGACACCGAATGTATCATGGTGACCGCGCTAAACGAGGCCGGCGTTGCAGTTGAGTGTCTCAGAAAAGGGGCGTATGACTATCTCGTAAAGCCCATATCGCGTGAGGATCTGGTCTTGAAAATAGGCCGTGCCCTGGAACGAAAGCGACTGCTTGATATTGTGAGTCTAAAAAAATCGAAAACACTTCCAAGGCTTGTGTTTCCAAAAGCATTCAGGTCAATTATCACGCGTTCTTCGTCTGTTCGAAGCATATTGAGAGAAGCGGAACTCCATGCGGTCAGCAATGTCCCTATCCTGATCACCGGGGAGAGCGGCACCGGTAAGGAACTCCTTGCAAGGGCGATACATGACGCCAGCCCCCGGGCAGGTCATCCATTTATAGCGGTCAATATGGCCTCTCTTACGGATACCTTATTTGATGCCGAGTTTTTCGGCCATACCAAAGGGGCGTTTACCGGTGCGGAAAAAGATCGTGCAGGGCACCTGGAGTATGCGAATCACGGAACATTATTTCTGGATGAAATAGGGACAATACCCCCTGAACTGCAAGGGAAACTGTTACGGGTGTTTCAGGAGGGAGAGTATATCAAACTGGGGACCAGTATGCCGAGGAAAGTTGATGTCCGTTTTGTTGCTGCCACAAATGCAGACCTGGAACGACTCATGGCAGCCGGAAAATTCCGGAAAGATTTGTACTATCGTTTGAAAGGGGCATGGCTTCCGCTACCGCCACTGAAAGAAAGAGAGGGGGATATACCGATATTGATAAACCATTTCCTTGATGAACTCAGTGGGCCGGAGCGAGGGGTCACCATGGATGAAGATGCCCTGGGCCTGCTGCTTGGCTATGAGTATCCCGGAAACATCAGGGAACTTCGTTCTATTATCCAATCCGCATTCAATCTCGCAAGAGACAGGAGGATTACCGTTCAAACCCTTCCTTCATACCTTCGAAAGCTAAAAGCAGGATTGGGATCCCAGCCCTCCTTAAGAACAGGAGAAATCGTTCCCTTGTGGCAGGTGGAAAAGGATCATATTCTCCATGTATATGAGCAAACAGGCCGGAACAAGTCCCAGACGGCGCGCTTTTTGGGCATTGGATTGAATACTTTGCGGAGGAAACTCGCTGCCTTTGATCGGAAATAATGGCTGCGCTTGTTTGCGGGTGTTTCATTGAAATCGGGTTGATAAGAAGATATAATTTGATGAAGCGTAGAATGGATCTATTAGGAGTAGAGAGCAAGAAGATGACGACGAGGCGATTATCAACCGGAATTCCGGGGCTGGATCAGGTAACAATGGGAGGCTTGATCCCAAGGCATGCGTATGTGCTGGTCGGAAATCCGGGGACGGGAAAGACAATCCTGTCCCTTCAATGGTTGGTGGAAGGGGTGAAATGCGGAGAAAAAGGGATTTTTATCAGCATGGTCGAGGAACCCAAGATGTTGAAGAAAAATGCCGAAAGCCTGGGATGGGATCTTGCCCCGATTGAAATTACTGATTTTTCAGTAGCCGCTGTGGGTGATATGGATGAATTCGAAGAATACCATGTGTTTCCGCCCAGTGAGGTGGAGAACGCTCCTGTTTGGAAGAAAATATGTGAAATTGTTGAGAAGAAAAAGCCTCAACGGCTTGTCATCGATTCTATCACCCAACTCCGGCAGTTCTCCACTGATGAATACCAGTTTCGCAGACATATTTTTGTCTTGATAAGGTTTCTTACCCAACAGGCGTGCACCGCGGTTTTTTCGTGTGAACCCCTGTTCATGGAGGAGGATACCTCAATTTCCTCGGCAGTAGATGGGATCATTTATTTGGAAAAGGAGATTTCACGCGAACGCTTGATTGACATTCGTAATATACATATCCAGAAATTCCGTGGTTCGGATTTTCTGCCGGGCGCGCATCCAATGCGAATCACATCCCGTGGAGTAGAGATATTTCCGCACATTATTGAGAAGAACAGGGAAGTGCAGCCCGCAGGTGAGCAGATCCGCTCGCAGATTCCGGAGCTTGATAACCTGCTGGGCGGCGGCATTGAATCGGGCACTACAACTATTATCAGCGGCCCGTCAGGAACGGGGAAAAGCACCCTTGCACTGCAATTTCTTATGCAGGCAGCCCTGGCCGAAAAACGGGCGATCCTGTATTCATTTGAGGAGACAACAGAATCCATCCTCTTTCGCTCAAGAAGCGTTGGCATGGAAGTGATGCCGCTCCTGGAGAAAGGTTTGCTGGAGATTCGCTATGTCAACCCGCTGGAGCTCTATCCGGACGAATTTTTGCAAACAATCCGGCTTTCCGTAGGAAAGGAAGGTTATAACGTAGCGGCCTTTGACAGCCTGAAGGGCTACCATATGACAATGGAGGAGTTTGGTTCCACTGTGGCACATCTTCAGAATGTGATAACCTACCTGAAAGCTCAAGGGGCAACAGTTTTTATGATCAATGAAACAGAAAGAATCACCGGTGATCTGCGCATGACAGAGGCGGGAATCAGCTTTTTAGCAGATAATATTATTCTGTTGCGTTATATAGAACAAATGGGGCGCATTGGCAGGGTCATAGGATGTGTGAAAAAGCGACTTGGCGCGCCGCAAACAGAATTACGCGAACTGATATTGTCCTCAAAGGGTATCCAGATGGGGAAAAAGTTGGATAATTTTGAGGGAGTGCTTACAGGAATTCCGGCGATTCGAGACAAATGGCCGGAAGAGCATAAGGAATGATAATGTCTCCCCCGCACACGATTGCCCTACTCTTTTTCAGCAAGAGCGACCGGAGGCTCCTGGGCGAGTTCATTGAATCGTTGGGACATCGAGTAAGGTCTCCTGAACCGCATCGGATGCCCTCTCTTGACTGGGGAGAGATCGGCGTTGTTATCAGTGATGAAAGGAGTGCTCACCAATGGGGAGAAATGCTCGTCCGGGAGAAAAAACGTTCGGAGGTGTTCATCTCGCTTCTCATTGCGATGAAGAAGAAGAGTGCTATATCCCGTTGGTTGGAATTCGGCTATGATGACGCGTTGCCTATGCCGTTGACAAAAGCGGAACTGGGAGCACGGCTTACCACGTTTCTTCGTATCAGGGAACAATCATATGAACTGAAACAGCGGCGCGAGGCGATTTTTAAGGCCCTGATCGATTCTTCTTCTGATCATATTTTTATGCTCGACAAACATGGTACCTTCCTTGCCAGCAATAACAAAATGATCTCCTTTGCCGCTGGGAGCACGGATAGTCTTGTGGGTGGTACTCTGCGGGATGCATATTCGCCTGCCTTGTCCTCGGATCTATACAAGATGATGAAAAAGGTTTATACGTCCAAAAGGCAGGTGACGTTTGAAAGGGTTGTGCCGGGAAAGGAGGCCAATACGTGGGTTCAGTATACCCTCTATCCTATTATGGAGGGGGACACTGTACAGGCCGTGGGAGGCATTGGCCGTGACGTTACTTCGCTAAAACTCGCCGAGGCCACGGCAACCAAGGCCCTGAGAGAAAAAGAGTCCCTTTTGCGTGAGCTTTATCATCGCACAAAAAACAACATGCAGGTTATCATAGCCATGCTTGATCTGCACAGTCAGGCCGTGAAGAATGGAGAGGTCTTGCAGGTTTTCAGGGAGGTGGAGAACAGAATCAAGTCCATGTCCCTTGTGCACCAAAAACTCTATGAGGCAAGGGATCTCTCAAGCATTGAGATGGCAAGTTATACGAGAGATCTCGTGAAATTGCTGGTGCGAAGTTATAAAGAGAAGTCACACGTCATAACCACCAACCTGGATCTGGAAAGGGTAACTGTGAACATTGATGTGGCGATTCCCTATGGCCTCGTCATTAATGAATTGATTTCGAACTGCTTTAAGCATGCATTCAATAGTCAGGAAACGGGTGTTATTACCATTCGCCTCCGGCTTCTTGGAGGCGGGGAAATAGAACTGTGTTTGGCTGACGACGGCGCAGGCATGCCGGATAACTTTGATATACGGGAGAGCACTTCCCTGGGCCTGCAATCGGTTATTGCTCTGGTGGAGCACCAGCTTCGGGGAATCATTGAAATGAGATCAAACGGAGGAACCGAGATTGTCATTAGATTTCAGGGCCTGAAGAACGATGAAACATGTAGGGAGCAGGAGTAGTGCGGGGGTATTCCATTATTGAGGTGGCCTGAAGAAAATGGCAAAAATCATGATTGTTGAAGACGAAGCAATTGTTGCGATGTCTGTACGCTCGAAATTGAGAAGCCTGGGTTACGAGGTTTGTGATCTAGTTTCACGGGCTGAAGATGCGTTGGAAAATGTGGCAATCGAGAAACCTGATTTGATCATCATGGATATAGTTCTCTCCGGGAGGATGAACGGTATTGACGCGGCAAGAGAAATCCGACACCATTCTGCTGCCCCGATTATTTTTACAACAGGGTACTTTGATGAAGAATTGGCAGAAGAAATAACAAGCATAAGCGCTTCGTGGTTCTTGCAAAAACCATTCGGCCCTGAGGATATTGAACAGCTCGTTGCGGAAGCACTTCTTCAGCGCGGAACCAACACCCATAAGTAGGCCTGACCTCTTTCCTCCAAACCACATGAATATGCCAAAAGGTAATAGCCCAGAGTTGACACCCTTCATATAACCTGATGATTTAATTCGTAAATTATCTTCATCTATACCCGATTGGCATAATTATGTGATCCTATCCCCCTTCAGCAGAATAAGACCACCTGAAAATGGTTCATGTCTAACATGTTGTATTAATTCATTTTATCTATTATCTGCTGAAAACTGTTTTGATTGGCATATTAAGTGCTGATGAAAAGAGGTGCAAATGACAAGTAAATTCAGCTCGCGGCATAAACCGGGTTCTTGAATGGGTCTCACTGACGGAGAATGAAGAGTGAATATAATTATCGTGGACGATGAAAAGGATCAGCGGGCCAGCCTGAAAAGGGGGTTGCTAACCAAGGGTTATGGAATCTATGAGGCCGTTGATGGAATGGATGCTCTCAAATGCATTCATGATGAAAAAAAAGAAATAGGCCTTGTTTTGACCGATTTTGCCATGCCCGGCATGAACGGCATGGAGCTGTTAAAGCACATACGGGCGAGCAAGAAGAGAATACCGGTGATTATGATGACGGCATACGGCGAGAAGGGACTGGTTATCGATGCCATGAGAAACGAATGTGATGGTTTTATTGAAAAGCCTTTCACCCTTGACGAATTGACCGGCGAAATCAAGAGGGTCGAGACAAATGTTCTCCGAGATTCGGATTGGGATTTATTCAAAGAAACCGTTCCCAGGTTCGTCCACCAGATCAATAATCCACTGACCTCCATCATGGGTATGGCGGAACTGGGGATCCTCAGACCGCACGATGGCGAAGCAGTGAAGAAACGTATGGGCGCCATTATCGACTCAAGCAACAAAATTAGAGAGATAAATGAACAAATGCTCAGGTATGGCCGGTCTCTTGAAGAGAAAAAAGAACTAATAGATATAAGCGATCTGCTGGGGGAGTGTTTGGAGATGTTTTCAGACCTGTTGGTGCTGAAAGACATTTCTGTGGAAAAGAGTCTGGGAAAAACCCATCCATCTGTTTCAGGGAGCAGGTTCGGATTAGAGCAGGTGTTTAAGAACCTGATAGCCAACGCCATTGATGCAATCGAAGAGAAACATGAAAAGACGCTGAGGGTCAAGATCGATACCGCACCTGCATCCCCTTGTGTGGATATTTCTATTGAAGATACCGGCTGCGGCATATCATCAAAGGATTATCAAGAAATTTTTCAGTCATATTTTACCACAAAAGCGAGGGGTACAGGGCTCGGCCTTGGGATAGTTCAGGATATAATCAGGAAGCACAAGGGGGGGATAGATGTCAGAAGCCAGGTCGGCAAAGGAACGCGTTTCAAGGTTACTCTTCCTACCGGCGATGGAAAAGATGCATCCCGGTGCGTCCCGCATGAGAAACACGATGAAAATGAAAAAGACAGAATTAGTGCTCGAGAAATACGAGGAAGATCTGAGACGAAAAATAGAGGCACGGACCAGCGAACTGGTTGCTGCCAATAAACAGCTTAGGTGTGAAGTAGAAGAGCGAAACCGGAGAGAACAGGAACTTATTCAGGCGGACAAGATGATCTCTCTGGGCATCCTGGTATCCGGAGTGGCCCACGAGATCAACAACCCCAATAACACCATCATGCTGAATACACCTTTGCTCCTGGAAATCTGGGAAGGTGTCGTATCTATCCTTGATAGATTTTATGAGAAGAACGGTGATTTTAAGGTTGGCGGACTGTTCTACAGCGAGCTTCGCAGCGCGGTCCCGGAGTTGTTTTCAGGGATAGAGAAAAGTGCCGCGAGGATCAAGAATATTGTGCAAGGTCTCAAGAACTTCTCTCGTCAGCAACCTCCGGGTGCCTCGCACGATGTGGATGTCAATGACGTTATCGAGGTTACCTTGTCGCTGTTTAACAACATGATAAAGAAATCTACGAGGAATTTTTCGTTCCACTATGGTGACAATCTGCCGTGCATCAGAGGAAATGCACAAAAACTGGAACAGGTTGTTGTCAATCTTATCCAGAACGCATGCCAGGCACTGCCGGACAAGGAAAAAGGCATCGCCGTCACTACTGCTTACGATGAAAAATCGGGGTATGTTGTGGTCAAGGTGAAGGATGAGGGCATCGGCATCCCCAAGGAGGTCCTCCCCCACATTATGGACCCTTTCTTCACCACCAAGCGAGGCAAGGGCGGAACGGGCCTTGGATTGTCTGTTTCTTCAAAAATTATCCGGGAGCATGGGGGAATTATTGATGTAAAGAGTCAACCGGGAGCCGGAACCACCTTTAAGGTATTTCTGCCGACGAACGAGAAAAAGAGGATCGTGACTGTCCTGGTCGCCGACGATGATGATCAGGCAAGGGGCATTGTCACAGAGGCACTCAGGGATGAGAACTATCTGGTATGGGGAGCAGCCAATGGAAGCGAGGCCTGCGTGAAACTGGGGAGAAATCGTCCTGATCTCCTGGTGCTGGATATCCACATGCCGAACATGGACGGTGTCGAGGTCTGCCGGGTTATCAAAAAAACAAAAGAGCTGTCAGGTACAAATGTCATTGTGGTCACGGGACTGCCGAACTCCCCAAAGGTAGGGGAGATCAAAGATATGGGTTTTAAGCACATTCTCTACAAACCTGTCAGGCTTCCCTTGCTGCTGGAGATGATCGGGAAAGTTTTGGAAAAAGGCAGCCCGGAGAGGATTGTTCCCGGCCGTAGTACAAACAGACGGCATTTGCAGTAACGAGAGAAATGGAGGTCGAGACGTGGACCAGGAAGTGTATCCTTCGCTCCCCATAATGGTAGTTGATGATGAAGCGCAGGTGCTGAAGAGTATTGAAATGGCCCTCCGGTCCAGAGGACTCAGAAACATCATGGCCGTAAAGGACAGCCGTGAGGTTATTCCTTTCCTTTCAAGACAGGAAGTGGGAGTGGTCATGCTGGACCTGACCATGCCCTTTATTTCAGGAGAAGAGCTCCTGGATGAGATTGTTCAGAGTTTTCCTGAAATACCGGTCATTATTATTACGGGAAACGACGAGATAGATATTGCAGTCAAGTGTATGCGCTCCAAGGCCTTTGACTATATGGTCAAACCGGTTGAAAAAAGCCGCTTGATATCCGGTGTCATGCGTGCGGTAGAGTTGCGCGAACTCAAGAAACAGAACGAGATGCTCAAGAGCCACCTGCTCACGGGTGTTCTAGAAAAACCCGAAGCCTTTTCCAAAATTATTACAAAAGATGCCAAGATGATAGGGTTGTTTCGGTATATGGAATCTATCGCCGGAAGTCGAGAACCGGTACTTATCACCGGCGAGACCGGAGTCGGCAAAGAATTGATGGCACGGGCGGTTCATACCGTTTCACAGTGCAACGGACCCTTTGTCCCCATCAATGTGGCAGGTATTGATGATAATGCCTTTTCCGACACCCTCTTCGGGCATGTGAAAGGGGCTTTTACCGGCGCGGATAGTACCCGAAAGGGCCTTGTGGAAAAAGCATCCGGCGGCAGCCTGTTCATGGATGAAATCGGGGACCTGAGCCCCGCTTCCCAGGTGAAACTCCTGAGGCTCCTGCAGGAGCGTGAGTACTTTGCCCTGGGCCTGGATGTACCCAAGGTGTCGAACGCCCGTGTCATCGCAACCACGAATCAGGATCTTGCGGGTCTCCAGAAATCGGGTCGTTTCCGGAAGGACCTGTATTACCGCCTTTCCGCCCACCATTTTCACATACCGCCACTTCGCGAAAGGCCCGGTGACCTTCCCATGCTCCTTGATCATTTTTTGAAAGAGGCATCAAAAGCGCTGAAAAAAACCAGGCCCTCATACCCGGAGGAACTGATCACGCTCCTTTCCAATTACCAGTTTTCCGGTAATATCCGCGAGCTTCGAGCCATGGTATATGATGCGGTAAGCAGGCACACTTCGGGCATCCTTTCCATGGAAGGATTCAGGGCCCACATGGAGCAGACACGATCCTGTCAGCACCATGAATCTGAGCCCGGCACCATGGGGCAGGGTACATCAGATTTGTCAGGATTCAGGCCGCTTCCCACCTTTGAGCAGGCGACGCAACTCCTGGTTCGTGAAGCCATGAAGCGAGCCCGGAACAACCAGTCCATGGCAGCCAGGTTTCTCGGGATTTCCCGTCAGAGACTTGCACGACATTTGAAGAACACGCCGTCGCCTGCTTCTTCTTTACCCCAGGAAAAACGGGTGTAACATTTCATAACACTGCTTCGTTTTGTAACAAGCTTTTTAACCTACTGTTATTATTATCCAAAAATGGATTCTCAGTTAAATGGCGTACCGGATCAACACACCTGTTTCTCCTTTCCTCTTGTTTTATGAATGACAAAAAACAGCAGTAAAAATAGCAAGTTAAGCTATTTTCGGTGGCATGGCATGCTCCTGGCATTGAGAAATCTGCACTTACCGGGCTTATTGCCAGGATCCGGAGTGAAAAACGTGCGGAGTGAAAGAGGGCGGATAGTGGAGAAAAAGAAGGGAAAGCTGAGATGAATATTTTGCTGGTTGATGATGAAATGGACCAACTTCAGAGCTTGAGAATCGGATTGAGAGCCAAGGGACACCATGTCTTGGAAACATCAAGTGCTGAAGAAGCGATTCGTTATCTGGCCAATAATGAGATGGAAGTTCACCTGGTCATAACCGATTATCTATTGCCTGGCATGAATGGATTGGACGTGGTGAAAGCAATAAGAAAGAACAACAAAATACTGCCGATTATTTTGATGACGGCCTATGGAGAAAACAACCTTTTTATTGAGGCGTTCAGGAGTGGCTGTGACAGCTATATTGAGAAGCCTTTTGCCATGGATGAACTCATGGGTGAAATCGAACGGGTAAAAACCGGCGCGACCTGTGAGCGGGGTCATCTGAGGACGCCCGATTCACGGTGGAAGCGATGATCGAACCGAAATCAGAGAAGTCACCATCGATTCTTGTAGTAGATGATAATCTGACAATCCGTCATTTTTTGGATCAGTGCCTGACGGCGAACGGCTATTCTGTTTACCTGGCTAAAGACGGTGAAAAGGGTATCCGGGCTGCTCGTGAAAATCTGCCTGATTTGGTGCTCTTGGATATCATCATGCCGGGCATGGACGGATTTGAAGTCTGTACACGTTTGAAACAGGGTCCGGATACCCAGGGTATTCCGGTGTTGTTTATTACCACGCTTCATGATGTGGAGATCCACAAAAAAGCCATTGAGTGCGGGGGCCAGGGGTTCATAACGAAACCCTTTTCCGAGGATTTGCTGAATGCCTATGTGAAAATTTTTCTGGAAAAGAAAAAGGTGTTTGATGCGGTGGAAACGAGAGCGGATTCACAGAACAGATTTATGAACATGGGCATTCATGATCTCAATAATCTCCTGTTTGCAGTCTCATCTAACCTTGAATTGGCGATGCTCGAGGGAGAAGCAAAGGGCGACATGAGAAAACACATAGATCGGTCGCTCTTTATCCTGCGATCCGTGGCAGGGATGGTACATAAATTCCAGGAGATGTTGAAGCTTGGGTGCTCGGAGTACCAACCAAGAACGGACGTCGTTGACATGAGGAAGTTGTTGGAAAGAACTGTTTCGATTTTTGAGGGAGAGATGCAATCGGAAAATCTTGGTTTTGTCTTCCGTGGACCGCGCGTTTGTAAAGTGCGCGGTGACTGGGATTTGTTGGAACGTGTCATGATGAATCTTCTTGGAAATGCGGTTGAATTCGCGCGCGCCGGGACTGATATATCCTTTGTGATTGAGAGCAGGAGGAGTGAGAAAGATATGGTAAAATTTTTCCTGACTAATCATTGCTCCCCTCTCCCGGAAAAATACCGAGAGGGGGTTTTTGAAATGTTCAGGCAGGGGCCGCAGATAAAGAAGAGGCAAAGAGGCAAGGGAATCGGCCTTCATTTTTGTAAATCAGCACTAGAAAAGCAGGGCGGAAGCATCTGGATCGAATCCCCTATAAAAGGCCAAAGCCAAGGATTTGGTGTCCATTTTACA
>JAFDGR010000369.1 GCA_019309145.1 Deltaproteobacteria bacterium
TATTATAATTCGTTTTTCGTAAAATTCTATAAAAATCTCTTCAAAGACGGTCCTTTTCTCTTCTGTGCCACATTTCTATTGACATTGCCGGCGAGGAACGTTTCAATTCTTCGGGTCTTGAAAAGGGAGGTTCTCATGAAATCCGATATTTTCAGTGCATCCGATGTACGCCAGATAGAAGGCCATGGCCTCACGGTGGAGGAGGTCCTTCGCCAGATTGAGCTTTTCACGAGACCCCCGGCCTATCTGAAGCTTCACCGTCCGTGCACTCCAGGAGACGGGATCAGGGTCCTGACCGACGCGGAGGCGCGTTCTTTTTCCCTTCTCTTTGACCGGGAAAAGGATACTTACGAACGCCTGAAATTTGTTCCAGCGTCCGGGGCTGCAACCCGCATGTTCAAGCTACCCCTCAAATTCCTGCACACGGAGCAGCCCTGGTCCCGCGACTCCATAGCAGAAAAAGCCCTGTCCGGCGACCAGGAAGCCAGGGCCATCCTGGACTTCTTCGAGGGCCTGTTCCATTTCGCCTTTCATTCCGACCTGGAAGCGGCCGTTCACTCGTCAGGCACCACCTTAAAAAATCTCCTGGACCAGGGAGCCCTCCGCGAAATCCTGGCCTTCCTGCTCACCGAGAAAGGACTCCAGTATGGGTCCTTGCCCAAGGCACTCATAAAATTTCACCAATACAACGGTGAAAGCAGGACCGCTTTTGAAGAACACCTGGTTGAGGCGGCATCTTACGCAGCTAGTGATGGCTCCATTTGCCGACTCCACTTCACTGTTTCAGAAGAACATCGCAACAGATTCAAGTCTTTGCTGGAAAAAGTACGACCGCTTTACGAAAACAGGTTCGGGGTGTCCTATGAGGTAGGTTTTTCCCTCCAGAAAAAAAAGACCGACACCATTGCTGTTGATCTCCACAATCAACCCTTCAGGCTGGAACACGACCGGCTGGTCTTCCGACCCGGCGGACATGGGGCACTCATCGAGAATCTCGGTGACCTCAGTGCTGACATGATTTTCATAAAAAACATTGATAATGTTGTTCCGGATCGCCTGAAAGAACCCACCTCTCAATGGAAGAAAATCCTGGGTGGCCTTTTTATCCACCTGCAGAGCGTTTGCTTTCGCTTTATCGAACAGATGTCACAAGGCATACCCTCAAAGGACTTCCTGGATGAAATATGGAAATTTGCAGCGGGAGAACTCATGGTGGAGCTTCCCGATGAGCTTCGAAGAGAGCCCTCTGAAAAGCAGCGGGATTATCTGCTGCAGAGACTTGACCGTCCTCTTCGCGTGTGCGGCATGGTCAGAAACGTGGGTGAACCAGGCGGTGGTCCCTTCTGGGTGGAAGAGAAGAGCGGAAACCGTTCCTGCCAGATCGTGGAAATGGCACAGATTGATCTCCAGTCTGAAGAACAGAAAGAAATCGTTGCTTCATCAACTCACTTCAACCCCGTAGACCTCGTCTGTGGCATAAAAGACTGGAAAGGCCGTGTCTTTGCGCTCAATAATTTTGTAGACCATGAAGCCGTATTCATCTCCCAAAAATCCAAGGATGGCAAAGATCTCAAAGCGCTGGAGCTGCCCGGCCTGTGGAATGGTGCCATGGCATACTGGAACACGGTCTTTGTGGACGTTCCCTCCATCACCTTCAACCCGGTAAAAACCGTCAATGACCTGCTTCGAAAGGAACACCAACCATAGCCCGTATTTCTCACAATAATCTGCTGTGCCGCCGGAGAGTCCCGTGCCCCTCTTCTCTCACGGCCCATGATCAATTTAGCGGTGAAAGTTGGGTTTTGATCCAACAAATCTTTGAAGGACATGCGGAATTTCCCAGACACTTATGAATCATTTGGGCATCCTTCACTGGATCATTTTTGAAGGCTTCATTCGGTATTTGTAATGAAAGAGGGTCATGCAACGGAGAGGATAATGGCAAGTACTCTTGGTGCCGAAGAACCGACTACAGTAGCTTGAGAGGCATCTATTTCCTTGACTTCTCGCAATGCCTTGCAATAAAATAAATTTTATTCATTTCACATGGCAATACCTTCTGTGAGGTTGCCCATGACAGCGACACCTCTCAAGATGTGCCAACCCCGCTCCTGACAGGTTTGTTTTCCTGTTAGGAGTCACCCCACATGACCGTATAATGCGGCCGGAATTCCCAAGCTCTCCTTTATTTACAGGCCTCTCATCTTCCCCTTTCTCCTGGGTTTGACATTACCGCCTCTCTGCGCCCAACCGAACAGGCTTTGCTTGCTATTCTTTTCTCAATTTCTCTTTAACCGATGCCGTTGAGGCACGAAAAAAGTTACCAAGAACCTATCCATAGAACTTTGTCCTCAGTTGGTAAGCACTATGTTCAAGTGGAGGCAATAAACCCATAATCTCAGGAAAGGAGGACGCCATGCTTACTGGTCCCCAAGCGGAAATGTTTAAAGGAGCTACCGGGTTGGATGATGCCGCCTTAGCCAGGCTGCACCCCGGCGAAGAAAAACTTTTCATGAATGTCCCAAAGATGATGGAATACGAGACAATTGCAGAAGTCGTTAAATCTGAGGGCT
>JAFDGR010000107.1 GCA_019309145.1 Deltaproteobacteria bacterium
GAAAGGGCAATATGGGTAACGCCGGAGTGCTTTTATACCGGCTGTTGTATTCGCTCCGTTCCAGGCAGGCGCAATATATTCCCGCCAGAAAGGAGCGCGCTGGCCCTCCCTCTTCCTCAATGCTGTGAGTGGTGCTTAAGATCGATGTGGTGAAGGGAGCACTGTGGTGCTTTGCAGTGCCGGAGGCATTGGAAAGTGCAAATGTTTCACGTGAAACATTTTTGCCTTTTCAATCAAAATGGATTGTGTTAACAAGCTCAGGCAATCACTGTTTCAGCCAATCTATCATTGCGGTTCCCCGAGGATTATGGGTTCTGTCATTGTTGTCGCAAACCAGAAAGGTGGGGTGGGGAAGACTACCACCGCCGTCAATCTCGCCGCTTCCCTTGCCGCGGCGGAAAAAACAGTACTCCTTGTTGATTGTGATCCCCAGGGAAATGCCACTACCGGTGTGGGCATCGACCGGAATGCCTTGACAAAGGGCCTTTATGAGCTTCTCCTCGAATCGGCGTCTGAACAGGAAGTCCTGCTGGAAACGGTTTTACCGGGTCTCAGCGTGATCGGTGCCTCGGCCAGCCTGGTCGGGGCCGAAGTGGAGATGGCCGAGGTCGAGAACAGGGAGTTCCTCCTCCGCCGACAGCTTGATTCCCTGCGGGACAAGTATGATTGTGTTTTCCTGGATTGTCCTCCTTCCCTGGGTTTCCTCACGGTGAATGCCCTGGTGGCGGCGGATGCGATTCTGGTCCCTCTGCAATGTGAATATTATGCGCTTGAGGGCCTGTCTCAGCTCTTGAAGACAGTCAAGGCGGTAAAAAAGAGCCTCAATCCTACCCTGAGCCTTGCCGGTATATTGCTCACCATGTACGATCGGAGAAACAATCTCTCTCAACAGGTCGCGGAAGAAGTAAGGGCCCATTTCAAAAAAGGAGTTTTCCAGACCATGATCCCGCGGAATGTCCGGCTGAGTGAAGCCCCCAGTCATGGAAAGCCCATATTGTTGTACGATATTCGATCAACAGGGGCGCAGAGTTATCTGGCCCTGGCAAAAGAATGCATTGAAAGAGGAGTCATATAACATGGGAAAAAGAAAGGCCCTGGGCAAGGGGCTGTCAGCGCTCATCCCCGATGGTGCGACCCTTGAGGAAGAAGATGGTCGTTTTTTTCAGTGCCCCATTGAAGCCATTGAACCGAATCCTTACCAGCCGAGGCAGAGTTTTCGGCCTGATGAGCTCAGGGAGATGGCGGATTCCATCAGGGAAAAGGGGGTGTTAACGCCGCTATTGGTGAACCGGTCGAAGGGCGGGTATCAGCTCATTGCAGGGGAAAGAAGGTGGCGCGCGGCCCAGATTGCGGGTTTGGAGCGGGTTCCTGTGGTGGTCCGGGAAGCCACTCCCGTGGAGTCCCTGGAGCTGGCCCTCATCGAGAATATCCACCGCAAGGATCTGAATCCCATTGAAGAGGCCATCGCGTACAGGAAACTGATCGAAGACATGGGGGTCACCCAGGAAGTGTTGGCGAAGCGGCTGGGAAAAGAGCGATCCACCGTGGCAAACCTGCTGCGCCTGCTGAAACTCCCGCTTCAGATACAGCAGGATCTTATTGACGGGCATATTACCATGGGTCATGCGCGAGTCCTGGCCGGCATAAAAAACCCTGGAGACCAGCAGGCCTTCAGAAGGAGAATTCTCAAAGACGGCCTGTCGGTTCGCCAACTGGAGAATGTCGTCAAACACCGATATGGCAAGAGGAAGGGAGACGGCAAGAAGCGGGAAGTCGATTCCTTTTTTGAGACCCTGGAAAATGACCTGAAGAGATCCCTGGGCACAAAGGTTTCAGTGAAGAGAAAGGGGAGGGAGGGGAAAATCGTCATCTATTTCTATTCTGATGATGAACTCGAGCGGCTCATGGAGAGGCTGAGTTGATCGTTTTTTTTCTCCAGGGGTGTTCCTGTCCACGCGCAAGGCGAGTGATATTGTCACGATGTTTCATAAATATGAGGGAGGCGATCGCCAGGGCGCCTATGCTGATGGGAAATGGTTTCCCGAAGAGGGTGACGAGGATCGGTACTGAAAAAGCTGACACCATGGATCCCAGTGAGACATATTTCCATTTGTACACTACCGCCACGAACAACACGAGGGCAATCAGGCAGGGAACAGGTGCGATGGCGAGGTAGATTCCCAGGGCGGTGGCGACCCCCTTGCCGCCCTTGAACCTTTGGAAAAGGGAGAATTGATGGCCCAGAAGAGCGGCGGTGGCGATTGCGGAAAGTCCCCAGGAAGACATGGCGTCCGGATGCCACAGGTACCGACCGGCCACAAACACGGGGAAGAAGCCCTTGAGTGCATCCAGAAGCAGGGTGATTAATCCCCATTTGACGCCAAGTTCCCGCGATACGTTCGTTGCGCCGATATTGCCACTGCCACGGGCGGTGATGTCGATATCGGCAACTTTTCGGGCAATGATTTTTCCGAAAGGGATGGAGGCCAGCAGGTATGCCGCAGCAAGAAATGCAATCCAAAGGTAGCTCATATGTCTTCTCCTGGTTTCGCCCGGATTAACACCGGGAGTGCCCTAGAAATGAATTGCCAATCGTGTGATTCTGTTGGATAATGACTATAGCGGTTTTTGGTCTCGGATTCAACGACATAGTGGAGGAGTTCGCTCGTGAGAATAATGGTTATGGATGGACAGGGGGGCGGGATTGGTGCCACGCTGATCAAAGGATTGCGGGAAACCATGGGGAATGACCTGGAGATTCTCGCCTTGGGAACCAATTCCATTGCCACATCCCGCATGATGAAGGCAGGGGCAAACAGGGGGGCGACCGGAGAAAATGCCATTGTTCGGACAAGCCAGGTGGTCGATATCATTATCGGGCCAATAGCGATTCTCATGGCCAATACCATGATGGGAGAGGTGACGCCTGGGATGGCTGAGGCAGTGTGCTCAAGCCTAGCCAGGAAGTTTATTATCCCCTTGACACAGGAAAAGGTACGCATTGTCGGGATAACAGATGAACCGCTTCCCCACCTGGTAAATGAAGTGGTAAAATTAATAGAAAAGGAGTACAAACATGTGTGAATCAACCGCATATATAGTGAAAAACGGGAAAGAGGAAGTAGTCCTGGAAAATGTGGATTTTCTGGAAAACCAGGAAGGCGTCATCAAGATGGTCAATCTTTTTGGTGAAGAGAAAATGGTGGAAGGGCGGGTGAAGAGCCTTTCCTTGGTGGATCACAAGATCATCCTTGAAGCTGTTTGAAAAAGGGGAGGGGGACCATGACAATGAACTTTGTTGAAAAGATACATTGGTTGGGACATGATTCTTTTCGCATCGACGGATCCAGGACACTCTATTTCGATCCATTCCAGATTGAAGGTGGTCCGGGAGCGGATCTGATTTTCATCTCCCACGATCACTTTGATCACTGCTCTCCCGAGGATGTGGAAAAAATCAGAAAAGAAAACACGGTTATCATAACAGAGAAGGATTCAGCCAGGAAACTGAAAGGGGATATCCGGGTTCTGAAGCCGGGCGAAAACAGAGAAGTGGAAGGAGTGAAGATTGAGGCGGTCCCGGCCTATAACACGGACAAGGATTTCCATCCGCGAAAGAATGGGTGGCTCGGGTTCATCGTGGAAATGGATGGGGTGAGGGTATACCACGCAGGGGACACTGATTTTGTACCCGAGATGAATGGAATAAAGGTTGATATCGCTCTCCTGCCCGTTTCCGGGACCTATGTCATGACTGCGAAACAGGCTGTAGCGGCGGCAAAGGCCATCCGGCCCAGGGTTGCCATCCCCATGCACTATGGGGCCATTGTGGGAGACGAAAAAGACGCCGCTTCCTTTCAAAAGGCCTTGACCGGTGTCGTAGAAGTAACCGTACTGCAGAAGGAATGACAGCTTTTTGCAGGATCGTGGCCTTTTCAGAGATGGGAAGGCCACGCTGTAACGGGGCCTTGTTTGATCTTTTCCGGTAAGTCCAGATAAAACTGTCCCTCCTCTTTTCTCCCGCGTTTCAAGCACCCTTTCGCATATATGTGACATTTCCTTTTCAGTTCCTCCAGGGTTTCCTGTTCTTGCGCGGAAGTCAGGATATTTCGATGGAGCAGATTTGCGAGGGAACGGATCCTGAAACGATCCATGCCGGAAAATCGGCACGAAAGCTGGTCGGCATGCCCGCCGGTCTTTATGACAAGCGGTTTTTCAATCAGAGGGATAGGATAACGTGCAGCGATGCGAAGCCATAAATCATAATCCTCACAAGCAGGAAGCGTTTCATCAAAGAGGCCTGTTTCGTCAAGAAGAGATCGCCTTATCATGACCGCGGAAGGACTGATGAGACACATTTTCAGGGAGGGCGAGAAGATATCCCAGGAGGGCTTCCTATGCTTTTTCCCCGGATTGACCCTTCGACCATGTCGAATCCATAGTTCTTCAGTCTGGCAGATGCGGATCTCAGGATTGTGCCGGAAGAAGCCTATCTGCGAGGAAAGCTTTTCCGGCAACCAGTAATCGTCAGAATCAAGGAAGGCCAGAAAAGGGCTCCTGCTCTTTCTGATACCGGTATTGCGCGCCGCGGAAACCCCGAGGTTGGTTCCAAGCGGAAGGTATCTTATCCTTGATCCGAACTGTTGCACCACGTTCCACGTGGAATCGGTGGAACCATCGTCTATTACGAGGATTTCATAGCGCTCAAAGGTCTGAAAAAGCACGGAAGAAATGGCCCTTCCCACGAGGTGGGCCCGGTTGAAGGTGGGAATGATGACGCTCACCGTGGTCATTGAAAGATCTGCCAGATGACGGCAACGGCGCCGGCGAGCAAGAAATTGCATTCTACCAGGGCTTCCAGATTCAATCCAGGATATATCCATTGTTTCTCATAAGCGGTGAGGCAGAGATAGATACCGAGGACACACAGCAGGAGCGGATAGGAAACAGGCGTCATCCAGTGGAAGAAAGGGCCCGGAACGAGAATGCATCCGGCGAGGATAAGGGCACACTTGATGATGAGAGAGGTTTTCTTGATGCCGATGGTAAGGGGGAGGGTTTCTTTGCCCACGATGAGGTCCCCTTGAAACTGCAATATGTCGAAAAGCGCTGATCGGGCATAACTCAGGAAAAAGATAATCAAGGAGATTGCTATGAGGACAGACCAGTGCCACGGCTCACCGTCGAGCCTGGGAAGCACGGAAATGACAGCGACCCATGCGAGGGATTCGGAAAGTGTTTTTGAACCGGGAATATCCTTGATTTTGGCATACGGGTATTTTTTTTGTATCTGGGCCGGGATCAGCGGCACACTGTACAGGATGCCCAGGAAACTGAAACCGCAAAGGGCAAAAAAGGAGGTTTTCCCCCTGTCATAAGCAAGAAAAAGGGCGAACGAGATGGCAGCCACGCCCGTCAGGCAGAGAAAGAATAGATGCCGATCATAGAATGCAGCCCTTTCAGGGTCATTGTACGCACTGGCCCCCTTGTCGAGAAAGCGATTGAGGACGTGCATGGCGTAGATGTAGAGAAAGGCTAGGAGGGGATAGGGGAGTTTGGGCGTGCTCCCTGACAGGATGAATGTGGCATAGGACAATGAAGCGGCTCCCGCACCAATAACGACGTTGCTGAGCAACAGAAACTTAAAGATCTTCTTGCCCCATGCCAGGAAGGCATTCCGCTTCGGATCCTGAATGATTTCGATTTCTTTGACCACATTTTTTATCATCCAGTTGGGGGTCGAAGCCCCCGCGGTAACGCCGATGACCTCCATGCCGGAAAAATTTTTCGGATCAAGATCCTTTTCCGTCTCCACATGGAAGGTGGGGAGTCCCTCTGCTTTTGCGATTTGCGCCAATCTCCTGGTGTTTCCGCTATGGAATCCTCCCACAACGACCATGGCATCTACGAGATGAGCCAGGGCGCGGACTTCTTCCTGGCGCTGGTGGGTGGCATCGCAAATAGTATCGAATACCTTGGTTCCGGGAAAACGTTTGAGCATTTCCCGGGTTATTTCGTGGTATATTTTCTCATCCTGGGTTGTCTGTGCCACCATGAAATAGGGGAGATCGTCGTTGAGACCGGCCACTTCTTCCACGGAGTTGATGACAGAAACGGGACCTTCCCCGTGTCCCATAAGTCCTATTACTTCCGGATGTTCCCTGTCTCCGACGATGACGGCGGCAAGACCCTTTCTGGTGTGATACCGGATAATTGCCTGGACGCGTGCTACTCTCGGACATGTGCCGTCAATGATCCTGAGTCTTGATCTCTTAAGAAGGCGGCGCTGGTGCGGGGGGATTCCGTGTGCCCTGATGACGATCTCCCCTTCCGAGAGTTCTTCAAGCTCATTTACGGTTTGAATACCTTTGCGTTCAAGGAGTTCCATGACCTGCCGGTTGTGGATAAGGGGGCCGAACGTATACAAAGGTCCTTCGGACCTGTTGGCTTCCTCGAGCACCAGTTCCATGGCGCGTCGGACGCCCATGCAAAAACCTGCAGTACTGGCAAGCTTCACTTTCAAGACTGCCTCTCCTCCAGGGATGAAAAGTAGGTGTGCATGGTCGAAACCAGTGACTCCATGTCTTTGATGGCGGTTATTTGTCCTCGAAAATTGCTGCTGAAGGGAAGGCCTTTTGTGTACCACAGCAGAAGGCCCCGCATAATTCTTGCCGCCTTGCCTCCCCCCACCATCGCTGACAGCGCCTCAAAATGCTCCATGATCAGGCTTTTCCGTTCTTCAATGCTCGGGAATGATGGTTCCGCTCCCTTTTCCATGAGGAGGATCTGTTTGAATATCCAGGGGTTCCCAATGGCGGCGCGGCCGATCATCACCCCGTCACAATGGGTCTCTTTTCTCATGTTGAAGGCATCAGAAGGTCGGAGGATATCTCCATTGCCGATGACAGGGATACGCAGCGTATCCTTCAATTTTCCTATGATCGACCAGTCCGCACGGCCCGAATACCCCTGGAAAGCAAACCTGGGATGAATGGTGATGGCATCGGCACCGCAATTTTCTATAAGCCGCGCAACAGAAACGACGTCCGGAGATCCGGGGCGCCACCCGGCGCGTACCTTTACCGTGAGGGGAACCGTACAGACCTTGCGGACAGCGGTTAAGATATTCTCTATGTTCCGGGGCTCACGGAGGAGAGCGGCACCCGCGCCGGTCTTGACCACTTTTTTTACTGGACAACCCAGGTTTATGTCAATGATCTCGGCCCCCCTCTGAATAGCGATTTGCGCTGCATCGCGAAGCACTGCAGGATCAGATCCAAACAACTGGACCGAGAGGGGTTTTTCCGCGGCACAGCTTTTCAAATAGGTGAGCGTTCGTTCCTGCCGGAGGACCAGCCCTTTGGCACTGATCATCTCCGTGGTCACCAATGCCGCCCCCATTCTCTTGACCATCATCCGAAAAGGGAGATTGGTGATGCCGGCCATGGGTGCCATAATAAGCCAGTTGGCCAGTTGGAGTGACCCGATTTTTAACATATAATTCTTATGACCACCCGCTTCCCGATATTAAGAGATTGCTCTTTTTCAGGATGCCAGAGGGGGAGGCGCATGTCAAGATCGCAAGCAGGATCCGAGGTCTGGGCGATTGGTATGCATGCTCTGGCTGGATGAACCGAAAAGCCTTGGAGGAAGTTGAGTTTCAACAGGAACCATGGTACGTTCAAGGAAAAGGGGAGTGAAGAGGAGCAGATGTTTTCGGGAAAAGCAACTGTTGAAACAGTACGGAAGGCTATTCTCAAATACGGCCTGATCAGTCCAGGTGACCGGGTTGTGGTTGCGGTTTCGGGAGGGCCTGATTCAGTATGCCTCCTGGATATTCTTTATGTCCTCCGGCGGGAACTGAATATGGAACTGGTGGTTGCCCACTTTGACCACGGGCTGCGCCCTGCTGAAGACCCGGAGGAAACCCGGTTCGTGGCGTCTCTCGCGGCGGCACGGCAGCTCCCTTTTGAAACCAAACGCGGGCACATTGATCCAGCAGGAGGCTCTCTTGAGGACCGGGCGAGAAAGGCGCGGTACCGGTTTTTTGAAGAAGTGCGGATACATTTTTCAGCCCACAAGATCGCCCTCGGTCATCAGCGCAATGACCAGGCGGAAACGGTTCTCATGAGGCTCTTGCGGGGGAGTGGTACCGGGGGATTATCGGGAATCGCACCGGTCAGGGAGGGGAAGATTATTCGGCCGATTCTGGAATTGGGCCGGCCTGAGATTGAGCGCTACCTGCAGGCGCGAGGACTGCCTTTCAAAATGGATCCAACGAACCGGGAAGAAACGTTTTTGAGAAATCGTATTCGATCGGTCCTGATTCCTTCTCTGGAGCACTATCAACCCCGGGTGATAGATATCCTTGCACAGACAGCGGATATCCTTCGGGAAGACGCTCAGTACCTGGAGGAGGTGTCCCGGGAGTGGTTGGCCAAACGGGTGCGGAGACAACGAAACGGCCGGGTAGAAATCAGCGTCACAGGACTCCTGGATCTCCCTCCGGCACTCGGGAAAAGGGTCATTCGCCACTGCGTGAATATGGTTGCGGAAGGGCTTTCCGGGGTAACCCTGAGGCACATCAACGCCGTACATCAACTGGCGGCCGGGAAACGATGCCAAGGGACAATCCATTTGCCGAAAGGGCTCGTGGTACAGCGAATCTACGATCGGATTTCATTTGAAAAAGGCCCCGCGAAACAGGCTTCGGACTATTTTTATATCCTGAAAGGACCGGGCCGTTATGTCATTGAAGAGGTGTCATCGACGCTCTTGATGGAAGAAATGCCGCGGAAGATGGTATCCATCCGGAAAAACGATCCCTGGAGGGCCTATCTTGACGCCCAAAAGATAGGTTATCCGCTGGTCCTGAGGAACTTCAGGCCCGGCGACCGGTTTGTTCCCCTGGGCATGCATGGACACAAGAAGGTAAAAGATTTTTTTATCGACCGGAAAGTTCCGAAACCGGTAAGGTCGAGACTCCCCATTCTTCTGCGTGACGGCGAAATTCTATGGATTTGCGGCATGATGATTGATGAGCGGGTCAAGGTGTCGGCCCGGACTGAAAAAATCCTGAAAATTGCATTCGTTCGTGCCCCTGACTTTAACGGTGAGATGGGGAGGAAGGTATAGAGGTCTCCCTCGGGAGGTGAGAATGGCCTCTCCCGTGCGGGGATCGCGTGAGAAATGAGGTTTGCGGACCGGGTCAACGCGGCGCCAGGGAGGGCGGCCTCAGCCTACTTCCTGTTTGTATTTGAAATCTGTGCCCGCGAACTCCATAAATCCCCTTTTTTGATGCGTGACCTTGGAATGGCCGGAGCGAAAGAATTTTGCGAGATACCGGCACGCTGCCCCGTGGTCCATGTGATTTCCGCAGGTTTCAAAGGTGATGGCTGCGAAACCGTACTCGGGCCACGTGTGGATGGCCAGATGAGATTCGGCGATGGTCACGGTACCGCTGACTCCCCAGGGTTCAAACGTATGAAAGGAGTCACCAACAATCTCGGCACCCATGAGCTCTGCCGCCTCCATCATTCCCTGCCGGATCAGGTCAGCATCTAAAAGCCTCTTGCGATCACAATCATAAAGATCGATCAGAACCAGGTCCAGTAGTGCATTCAAAGCCCAAATCTCTCCTTTGCTCTTCAGAAATGATCTTGAACTTCCCAGCTCCTTTCAACCAGCCCGAAAATCGGGTGGTCCCGCTTCGCGGCTCAGGGTTTGCTAACGTTCCGAAAACAACTAAATTTATGGCATTTGAAAAAGGAGGTCAAGAAGAAAAGCGAGGCCTGGAGCGCATGGTGTCTTTGATGTTTTTTTTGAAAGGGGGCAGGATGATTCCAGCCTCGGTGATGATGGCGGTCACGTATTTCGCAGGAGTGATATCAAAAGCCGGGTTGAGGGCATTGACGCCGGGCGGCGCAAGCGCCGCCCTTCCGATTCGAGTGATTTCTTCGGGGGGTCTGTTTTCTACGGGAATAGCCTCTCCGTCCGGGGTGGCAGGGTCAATGGTGGAAAGGGGAGCCGCAACATAGAAAGGAATCCTGTGAATCCTGGCCATGAGAGCGACCTGGTAAGTGCCTATCTTATTTGCCACATCCCCGTTGGCAGCGATCCGGTCCGCACCGGTGATGACGAGGTCGATCTCGCCCTGCCGCATCAGGCTGCCGGCGGCATTATCCGCGATAACGGTGACGGGGATGCCGTCTTCCATAAGTTCAAAGGTGGTGAGCCGCAGTCCCTGCAGCCAGGGCCTTGTTTCATCTGCAAAAACCCGGATGTTTTTTCGTGCCGCGTGGGCGGCCCGGATGACCCCAAGGGCTGTTCCGTACCCGGCAGTGGCGAGGGAGCCGGCATTACAATGGGTCAGGATTGTCGAATTTTCAGGGACAACCGTGAGACCATGACGACCGATATTTTTATTTATATCAATATCTTGAGCTAATATGACCTCAGATTCGTTCCGTAAGGCCTGTTTTATTTCCTCCACTGAACGGCCTGCCGATCGGTCCACGAGTCGAAGCATTCTTTCAACGGCCCATTGCAGATTGACGGCAGTCGGCCGTGCAAGACGCATCTTTTCGGCCAAAAGAGTGAAACGGGTGCTGAAAGCAGGAAATGACCGCGTTCGAATGGACGATGCCCCGAGTGCCAGGCCCATTGCTGCAGCCACACCGATCGCCGGCGCGCCCCTTATGACCATTTTCTCAATGGCGTTTATGACGTCCCGGTATCCGCGGCAGGTGTACCATTCTTTCTTGGAAGGGAGCTTTCTCTGGTCCAGGATTTTAATGAGCTCTCCCTCCCACTTGATGGTCGGAAGCATGGAGAGCCCTCGCTACTCACCGATCCGTTCAACCCACCCGTACGGGTCAGGCTTGCCGGCGTACTGAAGAGCGGTGATCTCGTCGTAGAGCCTCAGCGAGAGATCTCCCATTTTTCCGCCGGCCACCACATAATCTTTTCCCTTGAAGGTAATCTGACCCACGGGAGAAATGACGGCGGCGGTGCCGGTGCCGAACGCCTCCTTCAGGCTTCCGGACTCGGCAGCGGCAATCACTTCATCAATGGTCAGTGATCGCTCCGAAACGGCAAGCCCCCAGTCTTTCAGGATATGGAGAACCGAATCACGGGTGATACCGGGAAGGATGCTTCCGTTCAGGGGAGCGGTGATGATTTCATCGCCGATCACGAAAAACATGTTCATGGTCCCCACTTCTTCCACATACTTTTTTTCCGCTGCATCAAGCCACAGGACCTGGGTAAACCCCTTTTTCATTGCCAGTTCTGTGGCAAGAAGACTTGCAGCGTAGTTCCCGGCGGTTTTGGCGTCGCCGGTTCCTCCGACAGCGGCCCGGATGTAGTGGTCTTCCACGTAGATTTTTACAGGATTTAACCCTTCCTTGTAATAGGCCCCCACGGGACCAATGATAATATAGAAGATGTACGTACGAGAAGGCCGTACTCCCAGGTGCGGTTCTGTCGCCAGCATGGTGGGCCTGATATACAGGGAAGTCCCTTCAGTCCGTGGGACCCATTCCTTATCCATCAGGATGAGTTTTTTCATCCCTTCCATGAACAGATCAATAGCTACTTCCGGCATGCACAGTCTTTTGGCAGACCGGTTGAGCCTGGCGCAGTTATCCCCGGCACGAAAGAGATATATTCCGTTGTCCTTTCCCCGGTAAGCCTTCAAGCCTTCAAAAATTTCCTGGCCATAGTGAAGGCCCATGGCGGCGGGATCCAGGTGGATGTCCCCATACGGGACGATACGGGGATCGAACCAGCCCTTTCCCGATGCATAGTTCACCATAAACAGGTGATCGGTAAAGATATCCCCGAAACCGAGTTGGGATTCGTCAGAAGGTTTCTTCTTCAGTTGGTCCGGTGACGCGGGTGTTATGGTGATTTCCATTCCATACTCCTTCTCTTGATTATGATTCTGATACTGCTCTTCATAACATCATTGCGCGAAAAAATAAAGTATTAGCCTCAGCCATAATGCTCCGAACTTGTCTTATCCGGTCCCTGAAAGGGAGATGAGCTCGTATTTTCGGCTGCCAAGGCCTATCCTTTCCGCGTGATCCAGTTGAATGCCCCAGTCAATCTTGGGATAGAGGACTCTGAATTTGTCTTCCCCGGTTTTCACGCGCCCGGAAATGCATGATCCTTCTGCCGGAGCATGTCGGTTGACGAGATCGACTGATGCCTGGTCAATGGCAACGGGATCCGAGGAGGCCACGATCCCAATGTCCGGAACAATGGGAGCATCACTATGGCCATAGCAATCGCACGCCGGGGAAACCTGGGTTATGAAATTAATGAATAAGGACTTTCCTCTCTTGTTTTTCAAAACCGCAAGGGTATATTCCGCCATCTTTTCTTGAAAAAGGGGAATATCCTTACTCCATTGGATATCAATGGCGCCATTGGGGCAGACCAGGATACACTCACCGCACCCGACACATTTTTCAGGATTGATAACGGCCTTTTTTTTCTCCGAAAGGGAGATGGCCTCATGGGAACAGTGGGCAACGCATTCACCGCACCCCACGCACTTTTTTGCCTTGACTTTGGGGCTGAGATCGGAATGCTGCTGCAGTTTTCCCTTCCTGGCCGCACATCCCATGCCAATATTCTTTATGGTGCCCCCGAAACCGGATAGCTCATGACCCTTGAAGTGAGCAAGGCTGATGAGGGCGTCCGCATCAACAATTTCTC
>JAFDGR010000370.1 GCA_019309145.1 Deltaproteobacteria bacterium
AGGGTGGTGTTCGGCCCGCATGATTGCACGGTTCCAGGGTCACGTACATGGTCGCGCCGGGGGCCTTCCCCTGGAGTTTATTGAGAGCCTCTATCTCCGCATGGGGTCCTCCCGCCCTGTGGTGATAGCCCCTGGAAAGAATCTTTTCACCTTTTATAATGATCGCTCCCACAGCCTGGTTGGGAGAGGTGCGTCCCAGGCCCTTCCGTGCCAGGCGAAGGGCCTGCCGCATGTATCGAATATCAACGTTGTCCTGGAGCGTCATAGTGCTGTTTGCAACCAAACACCTGCGAATAGCGAACTTTGTTTTGCCGGAACGATTCAAGTGTTCGCAAATTTCTCGCAGTCAGCAGTTACCCGCTTAATGTTTCGCTTCTTTTCTTGCCTCGAGAATTTCTTCCAGCTCGGCCATGAATTCCCTGATGTCCTTGAATTGCCGATAGACTGACGCAAACCGGACATAGGCCACCTCATCCCATTTCCGCAACGTCTGGATCACTTTCTCCCCAATCTCCGTGCAATCGATCTCTTTTTTCCCCAGATCCTGAAAATATAATTCAAGGCTGTCCACAAATTCTTCTATTTTCGTGACGCTAATAGGCCGTTTCTGGCAGGCTTTCCGGATGCCTGCAATTATTTTTTCGCGGCTGAATGGTTCACGCCTGCCGTCCTTTTTCACGACCATGGGAAGCACATCCTCAAGTTTCTCATACGTAGTGAAACGTCTGCCACACTCGATACATTCACGACGCCGACGGATAGTCCTCCCATCCTTGCTCAACCTGGAGTCAATCACCTTGTTGTTGATCTCACCACAATAGGGGCACTTCATGGATGAAACCTCACCATTTCTATGTGCGCTTCCGCCAGCATCTGGTCCGCCAGGGGATCATTATACCCTTCCTCGTAGTACACGCGCGTAATCCCGGCATTGATAATCATTTTCGAGCAGATAACACATGGTTTATTCGTGCAATAGAGCGTTGCGCCGCGAATGGATATTCCGTGATTGGCGGCCTGTATAATGGCATTCTGTTCCGCGTGAAGCCCCCTGCACAATTCATGTCTTGTCCCGGACGGAATAGAGGCGTTCTGCCGCAGGCATCCTACTTCGCTGCAATGCTTCAGTCCGGCCGGCGCCCCGTTATAACCCGTTGCCAGGATCCTCTTGTCTTTGACGAGGATAGCGCCAACATGTCTCCGCAGGCAGGTAGATCTCGTGGCGACCACCTTGGTGATGGTCATGAAATATTCATCCCAGGATGGTCGCTCCAATTATTTCTCCAAGCCGGTTTCGTTGTAGATGGGATATGCCGTACAGAGTTCAGATACAACCTTACGAGCGCTCTCCAGGACGCTGCCGGAGGTCGGATTGTCCAACACCATTTTTATCAGCCCTGCTATGGACTCCATGGCCTCCACACCCATCCCCCTGGTGCTGAGGGCGGGAGTCCCAAGCCGGATGCCGCTGGTAACTTTCGGTCCTTTTTTGTCAAAGGGAATCGTATTTTTGTTTACCACAATCCCGACTTCCCCCAGGACACGCTCTGCCTCGGCCCCGGTCATCCGTTTCGGGCTCAAATCAATGAGCACGAGGTGATTGTCCGTGCCCCCGGAAACCAGGTCAAACCCATGCTCGGCCAGTTTTTCGGCAAGGGTCCTCGCATTAAGAATCACCTGTTTCTGGTATGCAATGAATTGGGGGGTGAGCGCCTCTCCGAAGGCAACAGCCTTGGCGGCTATGACGTGCATGAGAGGACCACCCTGGATGCCCGGGAAAATTCCTTTATCCAGTTGTTCTCCATATTGTTCCTTTGCCAGCAAAATTCCGCCCCGGGGGCCCCGCAACGTCTTATGGGTCGTGGAGGTAACGAAATCCGCCGATTCCACCGGTGAAGGGTGAAGCCCTGCAGCAACAAGCCCCGCGATGTGTGCCATGTCCACCATCAAGAAGGCCCCGGTTTCCCGCGCGATGGTCTCAAACGCGCGAAAATCGATCAGTCTCGGGTACGCGCTTGCCCCGGCAATAAGAAGCCGCGGGTGGTGTTGCTTTGCCAGATCCCGCACCTGATCATAGTCGATCCGATGGGTCTCTGGAGACACCCCATAAAAAAATGCCTCAAAAAGCTTTCCTGAAAAACTGACCGGGCTCCCATGGGTGAGATGGCCTCCGTGGGTAAGGTCCATTCCCAGGATCCGATCTCCGGGATTGAGGAATGCCAGGTACACAGCCATGTTGGCCTGGGACCCGGAATGGGGCTGGACATTCGCGTAAGGCGCATGAAACAATCTTTTCACCCGCTCAACAGCCAGGCGCTCGACCGTATCCACATAATC
>JAFDGR010000108.1 GCA_019309145.1 Deltaproteobacteria bacterium
AGCATCTCCGGGAGCGCGAAAAGCCCCATAATAATCACGGGTGCCCCCATGATCCCGGTAGCCGCGGCCATGATAGTACTCACCGTCACCACCGCAAGTGCCAGGCCCCCTCTCACCCCTGAAAAAACAAGGTGCACTGACGAAAAAAGCCTTTCCGCCGCGCCGGACCGTTCCAGCATGATTCCCATGAATACGAACAGGATGATGGAAACCAGAATATAATTGTGCATGGTTTCAAAAAACCGAAAGATCATCATGGGGAAAAATCCGGGTCCTGCACCCAGAAAACCAACCAGGAGCGAAATACCCATCATGACAAAAGGGACCGGGAACCCGGCCGCGAGTCCTGCCATGAGCCCTCCAAGGAGCAAAAGGATCAGAATCTCAGGGCTTGAGATCATCATGGTTTCCTTTCACAATGAGGGTCATGCACCGGACAAACTGCGCCACCCCTTGCAGGAGCAGCAGGGCAGCCGCTATTGGTATGACTGTTTTGAAGGGATAAATCGGAGGCCCCCACATGCTTTCGCCGGATACTTCCAGTAAATTCCAGGATTTCAGAGCGAACAATATCCCGAAATAGAGAAGCGCGCCCACGGCCGGGAAGAAAAAAATCACATAGCATACCGCATCGATCATGGCTCGTGTCCGAGGCGTCACCTTGTCGGAAAGGATCTCTATCCTGACATGCTTGTCCACCGCCAGAGTGTGCGCTGCTCCAAACATAAACAGCGTTCCATACAGCATGTAGGAAATATCGTAGGACCATTCAGAGGGTGCATTGAAGAGATACCGGGAAACGGTGTCATAGACCAGTTCCAGGATCAGGAGGGGAATCAACCACGATACGGCCTTCCCTACCCCTTCACTTATCCGGTCTATCCAGCCCATCATCCGCTCTTTTCCCGGCATCGAATACGCTTGACGAAACACTCAGATCATTGTTTGGCATAAGGATAAGGAAGCCGTACCAGGTCGGCGTATGGCTCCACCAGTTTCCGGAAATTCCTTTGCGACGTTAATACTTTTGCGAAAAATACATTCTTCTTCGCGTACTTATCCAGTTCTTCATTCCCGATCTTCTTGATTTCTTCGATCATCTCCGGGGAAAGCTTCGACACGTGAAGCCCGGGGTACTGCAGAAAAAAGTTCATGGCCTCCGCATCCTGCTTGAGGGCCCTGTTCATGGCCCAGAAACAGGAAGCCTTGAGGGCTATCTCAACCTGCAGTTTCAGGGAATCAGGGAGTTTCTTCCACGCGTTTTCATTGACGAGGGTCTCCAGTGGCGCGCACGGTTCATGGATACCGGGGACCTTCAGATACTTGCATATTTCCTGGAATCCCAGTTTCCGGTCTATGGCCGGCGTCGCGAATTCACACGCGTCTATCACCCCCCGCTCCAATGCGGGATAGACTTCTCCTCCGGCCAGGCTCACCACCCGCGCTCCTAGCCTCTCCAGGCACTTTCCCCAAATGCCCACTGTGCGGAACTTCAGCCCTTTGAAATCCTCCAGGGAATTGATAGGCTTCCGGGACCAGCAGAAATTCTCGGAGCCAAGGATGCCATAGGGAGGAAGTACTTTTACCCCGCGGCCCTGGTACATCTCATTCCAGAGCTCCAAGCCACCCCCGGTGTAAATCCAGCCAAGCATTTCCTGCATCTGGAGACCGTTGGGAAAGGAATTCCCGAAAAGCACCGAGGCCGGGAACTTCCCGATCCACCATCAGGACCAGGTACATCCAAGATCCAGGGTCCCGCTGCTGACCGCGTCAAATATCTGCTTGGAAGGCACGATGGAGCCCCCCGGATGCATCTTGACCACCAGTTGCCCGCCGGTCATTTTACTCACGAGTTTTGCGAAATGGGCCGCGGGAGCATAGAGCTGCGGCAATCCCGCTGGATAGCTGGATTGGGCGCGCCAGACAATCTTCCCGGCGGCGTCAGCAGAAGCAAATCCCGCGCCAATGGAAACCAAAACCAGGAGCACACAAAACACTGTCTTCTTCCGCATAATGTCACCTCCACTGCAGTAATTTCTCAATATCTTATGTACATTAAAGTTCATCCCACTGAAACGCACTTTGGGAAAATGTGACCAAAGAGATACAGGATATGCCTTTTTTTCTTCGTGACTGTTGGGAGGCCCGGAATCGAAGAAAAAATAGGCATAGCTTGTACCGGCATTCATAAATTTTTCAGCTTTAAAATGCGTAAAAACAGGTAAAATCCAAATTACTAGGCCGGAAACATATCGTCAAGGATTCTTTGAGACCGGCAGGAGGAGACGGGGAAGGTGGACAGGTCCCCACCCATGGGGGGTGGGGAGACCCGATGAACGATTTCTCCCTGGAATTATGAGGAGGTGAAGGCTGCTTTTCTCCCGGCTTCCAGCGCTTTCATGTTCAGGGGAATCAGATCCTTTTTCTTGGCAAATTTTGTTTTCACGGCACCCACCAGTGTCTCGAAATCAATGATCTTGCTGCGTGCCACAAAGGCCGCGAGGGCCACGATGTTGGCGGTCTTGATACTGCCCAGTTCCTTTGCGATTTCAAGGATCGGCACCCGGAGAACATCCACATCATCCCGGCCCGCTTCGATTGAAATGAGGGACCCGTTGATGAAAATCACGCCGCCGGGTTTCACGGCCGGTGCGAATTTTTCCAAAGAAGGACGGTTCATGGCCACCAGGTGCAGGGGATTGCGAATGATGGGAGAACCAATGGCCTTGTCGCTGGTCACCACCGTGCAATAGGCGGTTCCTCCCCGCATCTCAGGCCCGTAAGAAGGAATCCATACCACTTCCAGGCCTTCCTCCATCGCGGCCTGGGCCAGGATCTGTCCCATAAGCATGATTCCCTGTCCGCCGAATCCGGCAAATTGAACTTCACTCTGCATATTCCCTCCCTGTTATTGGCAACCGAGCTCTTCCGCTCAATCATCTTCCGGTGTCTTGAAATCACCAAGGTTGTAGTAAGGCAACATCTTTTCTTCCACCCATGAGAGTGCGTCGACCGGCGTCATCCCCCAGTTGGTGGGGCAGGTGCTCACCAGCTCGACAAAGCTGTAACATCGATTTTCCATCTGATAGGTAAACGCCTTCTTGATAGCTTTCTTGGCACGGTTGATATACTTGGGGCTGATGAGCGTCTGGCGGGTAATATACCCCGGCGTGGCCAGCGATGCCAGCAATTCAGCCATTCTAATGGGCATGCCCACAACCGAAGGCTCCCGGCCTAGGGGACTGGTGGTGGTCCTCTGGCCGGGCATCGTGGTCGGCGCCATCTGCCCGCCGGTCATCCCATACACCGCGTTATTGATAAAAATGGTGGTGAATTTTTCCCCCCGGTTGGCTGCGTGCACAATCTCACCCATTCCGATGCTTGCCAGATCCCCGTCCCCCTGGTAGGTAAAAACGATCAGGTCCGGTCGCACCCGTTTCACCCCGGTCGCCATGGCTGGGCCCCGTCCATGGGCAGCCTCCTGGAAGTCAAAGGTAAAATAGTTGTACATCAAAACAGCACACCCTACCGGAGCAATCCCGACTGTCCGGCCCCGGATCCCCAGCTCATCGATCACTTCAGCAACCAATCGGTGGGCCACTCCATGGGTACACCCCGGACAGTAATGGGTAATCGTATCTGCCAGAGCCTCCGGCCTGTGAAATGTTTTTCCCATTTTGCTACTCCCTTTTTTGCTGTTCACGGTTCAGGGTTCAAGGTTAGAGCAACTTCTTTACCTCGCCCATGACTTCTTCCGGGGTCGGCACTTCCCCGCCGCACTTGCCATACCAGTGGACCGGGCGTTTTCCAATAACACTGCGCTCCACATCCTCCACCATCTGTCCCATGGACATTTCAACACTCAGGACCGCTTCGCAACTTTCCTTGACCGCCGCGTCCAACACCGCCTTTTCAGGAAATGGAAACAGGTGTTGGGGTCGAATCATGCCCACTTCCAGCCCTTGTTCTTTCAAATGATCAATGGCGGTGCGGCAGACCCGACTCATGGTGCCGTAGCTCACAATGAGAACCCGGTAAGCCCCCTCGAGGTTATAGGGCTCATAGCGAACTTCTTCCTGCCGCATGCGATCATATTTGGCCTTCAGTTTCAGGTTATGAGCATTAAGTTCCTCGGGATCCAGGTACAGTGTTTTGACCAGGTTTCTTTTGTCCGATTTCCGGGTATCCATGCCGTTCGTAGCCCAGTCATCTTTATTTGAGGGCTCGACCTTGAGGTGTTCGGGAAATGCAACCGGCTCCATCATCTGACCAATGAGACCATCACCCAGGATCATCACCGGGTTGCGATATTTCTCCGCAAGGGAAAAGGACTCCATGACCATCTCAACCGCTTCCTGCACACTGGCCGGCGCCATCACCAGCAATCTGTAGTCCCCATGCCCTCCGCCCTTGGTCGCCTGGAAATAATCCGCCTGGGACGGCAGTATTCCTCCAAGGCCGGGTCCGCCGCGCATAATGTTGACGAACACGGCCGGACATTCACCAGCAGTAATATAACTGAGCCCTTCGCTCATCAGGCTGATGCCCGGACTCGATGAAGTGGTAAATACCCTTGCCCCACATGCAGCCGCGCCAAAAATCATGTAGGAGACCGCTACTTCACTCTCGCCTTGCAGGAACACGCCGCCGACCTCGGGCATGCGACCGGAAAGATACTCCGCCACTTCAGACTGCGGCGTAATGGGATAGGCAAAATAGTTCAGGGCCCCGGCCCGAATGGCGGCTTCGCCGATCGCTTCATTCCCTTTCATCAAAACCTTGCTCATGTTTTCCTCCGTTTCCTTCTATGCGGTCGCCTGTTCTGCGGTTTCACTGATCGTGATGGCGACATCCGGACAGATGGTGCAGCACATGGCACAAAAAATACAATCCTCCGGCCGTGCCTGGTAAGCAGGAAAATAACCTTTTGTGTTCACCTCATCGGAAATTTCCAGGACATTCTTGGGACAGACACTGATGCACAATCCGCATCCTTTGCAACGATCCCTGTCGATATCATGTACGTGGGACATAAGACTATACTCCTCTCATCTGCTAAAGTCTATTCGAAGGATATCTCAAAATGCCATTGCCTTTTTCCACGGCGGCACCAGTTGCCTGGCGATGGGGAGCACCGGACAGGCAAATTGTCTTGTATTGATTTCCTCCAAGAGTTGCCGGGGAACCGTAATGAATTTCAACGGGAGGCCGCTTTCTGCCGCATAGGACCGGACAAATTCATATCCGCTTTCTATTTCTTCCGTGCCGGTCTCGTCAATCAGGTTGCTGTTCCCGATGAGCCCCGTGATTTCCATCCGGGATGCCTTTTCAATCTTCTCCCGCATCGTTCTGCAGCCGGCAAAGGTACTCGTTGCGGGACGCGAGGGATTGATCACCTGGAGCAGTTGCACATTCTTGCCCCTGAAGGCATCAGCCAGGCTCGCCAGGACTGTTGCGCCGGCATCCTCACCGCCCACATCCAGGATCGCCAGGTCTCCATGATCACGGATCATTGCTGCGATGGCAGGGCTGAGTAACGGGAGATCGGCATGCAGGTATTTTTCCGGGGGCAACACTACCTCAACGCCAACATCGGCCAGTGCCTTCCGCGCTTCCCGGGTCCTGAAGTAAGGATTCACCAGGTCAAGGTCCGCAATCCGGACAGATAGTCCGGCCCGTTTCCGGTTGACGGCCAGATTGATCGAGACTTCCGTCTTCCCGCTGCCGTAATTGCCGACAATAATAACTATCCCGCGGAGATCGATATCCAAGTGATGCCCTTTGCCACGGTTGCTGCTCCCCGGAAACGCATAATCCCCGGAGCAGCCTTTCGCCTACCTGCACCCCGACACATGAAATGAAGGCCGGCATTCCCGCGCTCCAACATGAATGAAAAGGAAGTAAATATAAGGTGGGCTCGCTTTCCTGTCAAGATTTTTTAGGATGGCTGTTTGACACGTGATACAGATTCAGGTATAAAAATTGAATGAACCTTCGGTGCATTATCGTAGACGATGAGCCTCCGGCCGTTGATGAACTTGTCTATATCCTTTCCGAGATTGATGAAGTCGAGGTGGTCGCAACCGCCGGCTCCGCGTCTAAAGCTGTTCAGGCAATAAAAAGCCTTGAGCCGGACGTAGTCTTTCTTGACATCCACATGCCCGGGCATGACGGGTTCTACGTGGTTGAAGAAATTTCCTCCTCTCCCCGGCCCCCTTTCATCATTTTTGTCACCGCCTATGACCAATATGCTCTCAGGGCCTTTGAAGCCAATGCGGCCGATTACGTGTTGAAACCGTTTTCCGAGGCCCGCATACGAGAAAGTGTTTCCCGAGCGAGACGGAGGGAAGACACGAAAGCGGCCAGATTAACCGGCCAGGAACTGCGGACCATTGCAGACTTTATGGCCCGGGGACAAGAGGTGATTACCAAGGTGCCTGTGGACAAGGGCGGCCGCATCCTCCTGCTTGACACAGCAGAGATTGTCTTTTGCAGGACTGATGAAAAAAGGATCACCGCCCACACAAAAAATGCCTCCTTTCCTGTTCATGCACTCCCCAGCCTCGATGCGCTGGAGGAACGGTTGCGCACCCGCCCCTTTTTTCGCTCCCACCGTTCATACCTGGTGAACCTCTCCCACGTGCGGGAAATTGTCCCCCTGATCAACGGCCGTTACCTCCTCACCATGCACGACGAAAATACCACTGAGATCCCTTTGAGCCGTACCCGGGTGCGGGAGTTTAAGGAAAAACTGGGCCTGGCAAGTCACTAAACTTACCCATACATTCCCTTCTGGCAGTCAATATCTACCGTTTATCCCAAAAAAATGGTCTTTCAAATGATTTTACTTGATTTTTTCACTGGATAGAGTCACGATACCCGACAATTTATAAAGTCCATGCGCTCAATACGAGGAAGAGGTCCTATGGCCGTCGTCAATCTTCTCATAACCTTATTAGAGCATTTTGGTCTTATCGTCTCCGCGACGTTTCTTCTCCTTTCCTGGAGTGCCTTCAGAAAGCTGGTCCTCAAAGAAACCTCTCTCCTCGACAAAACTGTCCTTATCCTGTTCTTTGGCGCCTTTGGTATCATAGGAACTTACGCCGGAACGCCCCTGATGGGGGCCATTGCAAATCTCAGGGCCATCGGGGTCATCACCGGCGGTCTTTTCGGCGGTCCCTTGGTGGGGGCCGGGGCAGGCCTCATTGCGGGCGGACACCGATTTCTTATCGATATAAACGGCTTTACCTCCATCCCGTGCGGCCTTTCCACGTTCCTGGAAGGTCTCGCAGCCGGGCTCATTTCCCTGCATCTCAAAGAAAAGGTCCTCAATTGGAGAGTGGCCGCCTTCCTGGGAATCGTTGGCGAGTCTGCTCACATGCTGATCACCCTGGCCCTTGCCAGACCCTTTGCTGAGGCCTGGGCTCTTGTCCAGGTGGTCGCCCTTCCCATGATCCTGATCAATTCCTTCGGGGCCGGGCTCTTTGTGGAAATTATCCGGTTTGTTCTTGAAGACCGACAGCGAAGGGAATCCTACCAGGCGCAGAAGGCCCTCGATATTGCCAATCGGACGGTCAGCTACCTGAGAACCGGTCTCAACAGGGAATCGGCACGGAAAACCACTGAAATCATTTACAAGCGCTTATCAGTGGCGGCCGTTTCCATGACCGATGACACCCAAATTCTCTCATTTGTCGGGGCCGGAGAAGACCATCACCAGGCAGGCCTGGAATTTCAGACCGCAGCGACCAGGAAGGTCATCGAGACGGGAAAACCCGCCTTCCTCACAAAAAGAGACCAAATCGGGTGCGCTACCCATGATTGTCCCCTCGAATCAGCCATCATTGCTCCCCTCCGAAAAGGAAAATCCATTGTGGGTGCCATCAAGTTTTATGGCAGTAAGAAGATCCCCTTGAACAAGATCGATTTCCAGCTCGCAGTGGGCCTGGCAAATCTTTTTTCCACCCAGCTTGAACTGGAAAACATCCATATAACGTCTCAGCTCCTTGCCCGCGCCGAAATCAAGCGACTCCAATCCCAGATCAATCCCCATTTCCTGTTCAACTCGCTCAACACCATTGTATCCCTGTGCCGCACCAACGCTGAAAAAGCCAGGGGACTCATCCTCGAACTTTCCACCTATCTGCGAAGGAATCTCAGGGAGAACCAGAGTGTTATCCCGGTGGCGGAAGAACTGCAGCAGGTCAGATCGTATCTCTCAATCGAGCAGGCCCGCTTTGGAGACCGTATCAGGGTGTCCGTAGATGTTGAAGAAGGGTGCCAGGACTGGCCTGTCCCACCCCTGATCATTCAGCCGTTGGTGGAAAATGCAATCAAGCACGGGATCTGTGGTCGCGAAGACGGGGGATCCATTCGGGTCGGCATCGCCCGAAGCAATGGGGAACTCAGCATTTCCGTGGATGACGACGGCGTGGGGATGGAGAAAGAACTTCTCCGTACCGTCTTTTCCAAAGAGGCTGATGATCCGGGAAAAAATGCCGGAGGTATCGGTCTCAGGAACATTAATCAGCGCCTGGAAAAGGTATATGGTCCCCAATACCGCCTCAGGATCAAGAGCAGCCCCCACAAGGGCACTGCGATCCGAATGAAGATTCCGAGGTCCAGCTCCATATTGGGAACATCGCCCCCTTCTCAGGCCGACTCTTGAAAAAGGGAGCAAGAATAACAAGTCGCATGAAAAAGGAGGTGAGAGAGGAAAGTCATCCGGGAAGAAGCAGTCTTTTTGATGCATAAACATTCACCTTTAACAGGAAGAAAGGAGGAATCATGGGTGCTTTAGCAATTATGGTAGTTGCGTTTATCGGATACATTCTTGCCTACCAGTTATATGGACGATTCATTGGCAAGAAAATATTCCAGTTATCCAATGCTGCCAAGGTCCCTGCTGTGGAACTGGAAGACGGCATTGATTATGTGCCCACCAAGAAGGAGGTCATCTTCGGGCACCATTTTACGTCCATTGCAGGCACCGGTCCCATTGTCGGACCGGCGATCGGCGTCATCTGGGGATGGGTCCCGGCAATGATATGGATCTTTGTAGGCACCATCATGATGGGCGCTGTTCACGACTTCGGTGCCCTGGTCATCTCCATGCGAAACCAGGGGAAATCCATTGCCGAGTACACGTCCAAGTATGTCAACAGCAGGACCAAGTTCCTGTTCTTTGTCATCGTGTTCCTGGAGCTTTGGATCGTGATCGCCATTTTCGGGCTCGTCATCGCTGTTGTCTTTGCCATGTTCCCACAGGCGGTTTTCCCGGTCTGGCTGGAGATCCCCATTGCCGTGATTCTGGGCTACATGGTCTACAAAAAGGGAATGGGCGTGATGGGCTGGTCCATCATCGCCGTGATTGTCATGTATATTACGGTGGTCCTCGGCTACTGGATTCCCATCAAGTTGCCCACCATTGCGGGAATCCCTCCCACCGGTGTCTGGACAATCATCCTTTTGATTTATGCTTTCATAGCATCTGTCCTCCCGGTGACCACCCTGCTCCAGCCCCGGGATTTTATCAATTCCCATCAGTTAGTCATTGCGCTGGCCCTCCTGGTCCTCGGTGTCCTTTTTTCGACTTTCAGCGGGCAACTCCACGTGGTAGCGCCTGCCGTGCAGGCGTCTCCTGCCAAGGCGCCCTCCATGTGGCCCTTCCTGTTCATCACGATCGCATGCGGAGCCATTTCAGGATTCCATTCCCTGGTATCCTCGGGCACTTCCTCCAAACAGGTGCGTTATGAAGAGGATGCCCTTTTTGTGGGATACGGCTCCATGACCATGGAAGGGGTGCTTGCCACCCTGGTCATTGTGGCAGTGGCAGCGGGAATCGGAATGGGGTACACTCCAAAGGGAGGAGAGACCCTGACCGGTATGGCGGCCTGGACCACTCACTATGCTTCCTGGGCCGCTGCCAAGGGTCTGGGATCAAAGATCACCGCCTTTGTCGTGGGATCAGCCAATATGATCCAGGTCATCGGCATACCCCATGGAATAGCCCTGGTGATCATGGGGGTCTTCGTGGCGTCATTTGCCGGCACGACCCTGGACACCGCCACCCGGATCCAGCGTTATGTCATCGCGGAATTGACCAGTGACATCAAACTCAATTTCCTGTCCGGCCGCTATGCCGCCACCTTCATCGCGGTGGGCAGCGCCCTGTGGCTGGCCTTTGCGACAGGCGCCAGCGGCAAGGGGGCCTTGACGCTCTGGCCCATGTTCGGGGCTGTCAACCAGACCCTGGCAGCCCTTGCCCTGATCATCATTACGGTCTACCTGAAGTATAAAGGCGGCGCAAAATGGCTGGTTTCAGGTATCCCGGCCATCTTCATGTCGGTGATGACCATCTGGGCCGTGGTGGTTAACCAGACCACGTTTCTCCATAAGCACAATGCCCTGCTGACGGTCATCAACATCTGCATCCTGATCGTGGCCCTGTGGATCGTGGTGGAAGGGATCGCCAAGTTCTTCAGCATCGGCGGGGAGGCTGCCGGCGAACCAGAAGCCGCTTCGAGCTGATGACAAGGAACTTTTTCTGAGAACACTCAACCGGGGAAGCAGGATCGCACGATCCTGCTTCCCTCCCTGATGCTCACTGCAAGGCGTTGTGCACAGGGCGCCAGGCGCAAGACCAGAAATGCCGTTTTCGGAGAATGGTCATCACATGGAAGCAAAACTGAAAAAACTCTATTTTTCGCTCCTGATCCCGGCAATAGTGGGGTTCATCGCGGCATATGCGGTAAAGATCTTCCTCGAAGTAGACCTGAGCGCCATCAAATCTTTCCGCATCATCGCTCCGCTGCTCTTCGTTCTCGCTTTCGCGTTCGGCGTCGCGCTGCCGATCCTCTGGCGTACTCTTTTCGTTCGCAAGCATCATGGCCAAAAGGAAATAAAGGAGGCTGATCTCCTCAAATTCGAGCAGGAGACCCTTTACATTGCAATGATAACTCCCTATATTTCTCTGGCAGCTTTCTTTTTTGAAATCTCTCGCTTCCATTTTTTCGGGACGGTTCTTGCCAGTTTTTACGCGGTGTATTATTTTTACCCATCACGGAAACGCATTCGTTTTGAAAAAAGGGTTTTCCGGGCAAAATGATCTCTTTCCTAAAGCGCATGCAATGCAAAATAAAAGACGCCTGCCGTATCGGGGGAGAAATAAGCCGCAGCAAGGCAGTGGAGACCATTGAAAGCGAACTGGAAGAAATGGAAAACATTTTTGGTGTCCTGGTCCTCGGTTCTTTCGTGGGCATGCCCTCCCCACCCATGCAAATCTCCCTCGACCTGATGCCTTACATGGAAAAGGAGCTTCTGCTGATGATGGAAAAGGTGGATACAGCCAACGAACCCATCTCCCAGCTATTTTCGGTTTTCGACATTGATTAGAAGATATGGAAAAACCAACAAACATCTTTTATATGGGAAAAGGCGGGGTCGGCAAATCCACTTCGGCGGCGCTGAACTCCCTTTTCCTGGCCCAAAGAGGTTTTGAAGTCCTCATTGTTTCCCTTGATCCTGCCCACAATCAGTCGGATATCTTTGAAAAAAAACTCGCAGACAAGCCCAAACAGGTGACGTCCCACCTGAAGGCCATCGAGATTGACCAGGATCACTGGATCAAGCGGTATCTCAAGGATGTCCATGAGCAGATCCGAAGGACCTACAGCTATCTCACTTCATTCAACCTGGAAAAGTACTTCAAGGTCATCAAGCATTCTCCGGGACTGGAAGAGTACGCCCTGATCCTGGCGTTCAAGGAAATCAACCGGAAATTTTCAAAAATGGATTTCCTGGTCTTTGATATGGCGCCCACCGCCCTCTCCCTTAAATTTTTCAACCTCCCCACCCTTTCTCTCATCTGGATCAATCATCTCCTTGCCCTGCGCAAGGAAATAATCAAAAAGAGAGAGCTCATCACAAAAGTCAGACTCATGAAAAAAGAGATTGAAACAGACAAGGTGCTCTCAAGAATTCAGGAGTCCATACAGGAATATACCACCCTCAAAGAGCTCTTTGAAGATCCTGGCCTCACAAAAATCAATCTGGTCCTGAATCCTGACCAATTGTCCCTTGCTGAATCAAGGCGCATTGTGGAGGGACTTGGAGCAATCAATATTTCCCTGAGCCAGGTGATCGTGAACAAAATCCAAGAGAATTCTTCCATGGACCATATTGACCGGGAATTTAAGGGTATCCCCTTGCTCAAAGCCCCTTTTTCCGAGACCCCCTTGATCGGTCTCGATGTCCTCATGCGATTCCTGCAGGCAAACGAAGAAAAATTGATGGGGCAACCTTTGCAAGTCCTCAAGAATGGTATACAATAAAAGAGGAATGTTGGGGGACTTCTTTATGGAAAAGACCATGGATCCGAAAATGATACAGAAGATTGACAGTGTCCTTGAAAGGGTCAAGGATCCTGAGAGCAACCTCCCGGTGGGGGAGCTCGGGATCATTCAAAAGTTCCGGTACAATGAACACAAACGGGCCCTCTACATCTTCGCCAATACCTATGGCAGCAAAAAAGCCTGTTGCTTTCTCATCACCAAGCTGATCGAATCTGACGTTATGAACCG
>JAFDGR010000371.1 GCA_019309145.1 Deltaproteobacteria bacterium
ATCCTTCTTACTGGGGGGACCGGGTCTTTCGGAAAGCATTTCTGTAAGGTGATGCAAGAGAAATACCACCCCAGGGTGATCAGGATCTACAGCCGTGACGAATTGAAGCAGTTTGAGATGCGTCAAAAATTTGGCGAAAAGGGCCTGAGATATTTCATTGGAGATGTTCGGGATGTGAGTCGCCTCCGGCGTGCCATGGAAGGGGTTGACATCGTGATCCACGCGGCTGCCCTGAAGCAGGTCCCCGCGTGTGAGTATAATCCCATTGAGGCGGTAAAAACCAATATAAACGGGGCCCAGAATATCATCGATGCGGCTATTGATGCAGGCGTCCAGAAGGTAGTGGCCCTGAGCACGGACAAGGCGGTAAACCCGGTAAACCTTTATGGCGCGACCAAGCTGTGCGCGGAGAAATTGTTTGTGCAGGGCAACGCCTATTCCGGGGGTCGGGAGCCTCGATTTTCCTGCGTGAGATATGGCAATGTTATCGGAAGTCGTGGAAGTGTTATTCCTCTGTTTAAAGAACAAAAGAAAAACGGGAAAGTAACCATCACGGATGAGCGGATGACCCGGTTCTGGATTACCCTTGATCAGGCCGTTGAGTTGGTGGTGTCTGCTCTCGTCCACATGCAGGGAGGAGAGATTTTCGTGCCGAGGATCCCAAGCATGAAAATCGTAGATTTGGCCAGGGCTGTGGCTCCGGACTGTAAAATAGAAGAAATCGGCATAAGGCCCGGGGAAAAACTCCATGAGCTCCTCGTGACTGAAGAGGAAGGAAGAAATACGGTAAGTTATAATGGGATATTTGTGATTATGCCGCAGCTTTCCTGGTGGAAGAGAGAAAACTACCGAAGTGGGAAAAAATTGCCTGATGGATTTCATTACAGCAGCAGAGAGAATGATCAGTGGATGGGTGTGGAAGATTTAAGGAGAATCGTGAATGATGCAAGGACAGTGCCTCTCGTTGAAAACAATTGAATCAAGCAACATGAATCCGCTCCCACTCCCTTACGCACATCAGTGGATCGATGAGCATGACATTCAGGCGGTGGTGAGTGTACTGCGGTCGGACTGGCTGACAACCGGCCCAAAGGTTGAGGAATTTGAACAGGCCTTTGCCGGTTACGTGGGAGCGAGGCATGCGGTAGCTGTGTCAAGCGGAACCGCGGCCCTCCACACTGCAATGTTCGCCCTGGGTATAGGTCACGGGGATGAGGTCATTGTTCCTCCCATAACCTTTGTTGCGACTGCAAATGCCGTTGTCTTTCAAGGTGGGACACCGGTCTTTGCAGACGTTGAAGCCGGTACCTTACTCATGGATCCGCAGCAGGTACAGGAAAAAATAACTTCGCGAACCAAGGCTATCATTGCCGTGGATTATGCAGGTCAGTCCTGCGACTATGATGCGCTTCATTCCATTGCAAAGGAACATGGCTTGGCCCTAATGGCGGATGCGTGTCACTCTCTGGGTGGTCAATACAAGGGCAGAAAGGTGGGAACGCTGGCCGATCTCACGGTCTTCAGTTTCCATCCAGTGAAACACATCACCACGGGCGAAGGCGGTATGATTGCAACAGATGATCCGGAATTGGCTGAGCGGATGCGGACTTTCCGCAACCATGGGATTGACATGGATCACACCAGCCGAATGAAACAGGGCACGTGGCAATACGAGATGATGGAGCTCGGCTATAATTATCGAATCACTGATTTTCAGTGCGCCCTGGGGTTGAGCCAATTGAATAAGCTCACTTCTTTTGTCCAGAGGCGTCGTGAAATAGCAGAAATGTATGATCGGGCATTTGCTTCAATAAAAGGTATCAATCCTTTGCACACCCCGCCTGAAGTAATGAACAGTTATCATCTGTATGTTATACGAGTGAACGATCGAGATCAGTTATTTGGACAATTACGCGAAAAGGGAATAGGCGTGAATGTCCACTACTTTCCTGTTCATCTCCAGCCCTATTACCAAAAGACCTTCGAGACCAGGGAGGGACTCTGCCCTGTTGCTGAAAATGCCTACAATCACATACTTTCACTCCCGATGTTTCCGCAGATGAATGATAATGACATTGAGCGAGTTGTGACTGTCATAGAGGAGATTTTGAATTAGATGGTAGTACGTTTTCAACATAATTTGCAGTTTTCAGAAAAGAGCACCCCGCATGAACGGGCGGTGGCGTTCGTTGTGGTTCGCCTTAGTTCTTCTCGCCTGCCAGAAAAGCAGTTTCGCCTTATTGGTGATCGATCCATACTGCAATGGATTATTGACGAGTTGCGAATCTGCAAAGAACTGGATGAGATTGTCATTGCCACTGTGGCGGAAAAG
>JAFDGR010000109.1 GCA_019309145.1 Deltaproteobacteria bacterium
CATGGCCGAGAAGGGGTCGGATATGGATCTCGTGGTCTACCTCCGGGAAAGGGACTGCATGCTCGATGAGCTGGACACGTGCCAGATCCCCCGCCCCCTGGCCGCGGTCTTCAAAGCCCTTGAAAAACGGGAATTGAATATCGAGGTGTGTGACAGCCTGGACCTGGACCGGGTGCGGAGGGCCATAGAGCGGGAACACAGGGAAGACGGACAGCTTCAGCGTTTCATCTTCTACCGGATCGTGTGCCGCCCCGTGAACCTGCGGCTTATCAAGGGGGTGGAAAACCTCCTTCTTGCAAAAGAGCGGTTCAGAAAAGAGGTGGAAAGGGGTCTGAAGGATTACCTGGAAATCCTGGTCTCATCGGTGCGGCACGTGTCTTCATTCGAAAAATACAAAAGCCGCCTCCGGGAGCGGGGGATTCCCCTGAAGCCGCCTCCGGGAGCGGGGGATTCCCCTGGCCCCCGATGTGGAGGAAGCCATTCGCCATTACCTCCGGGGCTGATTATATTTCCGGATCGTATTTTTTTCTTGCATTTTCTCTTTTCTTCTATTAACCTCTACTACCACATTGTAGGAATTTACTTCCTGTTCTTGCCTCACGCTTTTATTGTTGAAGTGCTCTCCCATGTGACTGCATTTTCCTCAATGGTTCGGTTTCAATTCTTCGCATCGTTTCATATCCGTGAGCCTCGTGCGGTCGATATTATATATTTGAAGTTCCAACCCCCTAACCCGTATTTCTCACCGGCCTTGGCCAAACTGCTTCCAACGCATTCCTCTCAAGGAGGCCAGCATGCAATCCACGAATCCTGCAAAAGTCCTGTTGGTAATTTTTGCCGTGATGACGATGGCGGCCTGCGGTAATGAAAAAGCTGTGGATCTGCAGACAATCATGGCGCAGCCCAGGGCGTACGTGGGGTCTCAAACGTGCAAGAAGTGCCACTTGGAGCATTATGATTCCTGGAAGATGACCATGCACAGCCGCATGACCCAGGATGTTCAGAAAAACAGGGATGCCCTGATCGTTGAAATCGACGAGAAAAAAATCCGCGAAGATCTGGCTAAACTGAGCAAAAAACTCAAGGTCCCCGCAGACCAAATTTACGTGCCCAAGGTGGAGGAAATCAAGTACACGATCGGCAGCCAGTGGAAACAGCGCTTTATCGTTGAAAAAAACGGGACACTGTATATCTCCCCCATCCAGTACAACGCGGACACGCATCGCTGGGTGAACTACCACGAGAAGGATTGGGACAAACGGCCCTGGCTCCTGAAATGCGGAGGCTGCCACGCCACCGGGGTCGACCTGAAAACAATGACATTCAGCGAACCGGCCACGGCCTGTGAGGCTTGCCACGGCCCCGGCTCCTGGCATGCGGTCCTGCCCAAGACGGCGGTTTTCGAGAAACGGCAGACCATCGTCAATCCTGCCAAACTCACCATGGGCGTAGCGGTCCAGATCTGCGGTTCCTGCCACAACCGGGGTCATGCCATAAAATACAAAGGGGCGGGCTGGCCCGTGGGATTCAGGCCCGGAAAGGCGCTTGAGGCCTACTACAAATCCACCTCATACGTTGGCGGTGACGTGAAACACATGTACGCAAACGAGTTCTCAAAAGGCCACCATCAGCAATACATCGACTGGGTCCAGTCCAGGCACTACCAGGAGGGCGTAACCTGTACCTCCTGTCATTATGTCCACCAGATTGGCATCCCTCCCACCCGCTCCCAGACCTTTGTTGCAGGCTCAAAGCAGTGTTTTACCTGCCATGTCCAGATCAACAAGAACATGGCCCACTCCATCCACTCCTTTGCCAACTGCGTGGGCTGTCACATGCCGCGCATTGCAAAAAGTGCTGAGTCCGGCGATATTCACAGCCACGTCTTTGTGGCCCTCCTGCCCGAGGACACCTTGCAAAATCCAAAGGTTCCCAATTCCTGTCAGACCTGTCACAAACATAAGAAGGAGGATCTGAAAAAACTCGACAGCCGATGGAAGGCTTTGGCCAAAATACCAGCGCCCGTTGGCCAGCCCATACAGCCTATCGAGTATGAATACACCAAATAACCCCGTCGGCGGGCAATCCAAACCCATGCCCCCTCCTCTTTCGAGGAGGGGAAACGGATACGATCCCCGGGCCATGCCAAACGGAAACAAGCTATTGTTGCCAAGGGACGGAGACAACCAGTGAAAATGACCGTTTTCTCATTGGCCATAACTGTACTGATGATGTTGTTTCTTCTGCCAACCCCTGCTGCTCCGCAGGAGGAGGTGGCCTCCCCTACGGTTCGTTACAAGCAGTACGAGGCCAGCACCGGTTATTACGAGGAATATGAGGTCCTGCCACAACGAGGGCGCCCGATCATGAGCGTGCCAGGGGTTGCCAGGGGGCGCTTCTCCTACAGCCCCAGCGCAGCCCAGGTGCGTATCCGCACCCGCCTGGTGGATTCCCACCAAGGCATTAAATTCTACCGCAACCTTCGCTGTGAGACCTGTCACATGGAGCAGACCAGAGACATTCACACGGTACGGGCAAAACTGACCTGCAGGCAATGCCACGGAGGGGAACCTATTGCCAGCATTCAACACTATTACTCCCCCATGAACCCCATTCGCAAGCATGCTTATATTTGCGCCAAATGTCATCAAGGTGCCAGCGCGTCCTTTGCGTCCTACGTGGTACACACCCCCAATCCAGCCATGAAAAGCACAAGAAAGACCTTTCCGTTGCTTTTTTATACCTTCTGGATCATGGTAGCCTTGGCAGTATGCACATTCTTGATCTTCTTGCCGCACACATTCCTGTGGGCAATCCGTGAATTCTTTTCCAAAAGGGAGAAATCAGAAGGTGGATCTCATGCAAAGAAAAAGGGTTAGACGCTTCACGACCGTTCAGAGGATCTTCCACCTGCTGCTCATCCTCTTTTTCACTACTCAGGCGGCTACAGGCCTTGCCCGCTTGTACATTGAGACCGGTTGGGGAAAGAGGCTTGCCTGGGTTTTTGGAGGGTACGAATTGTCACTTCAGATTCACAAGGTCATGGGCATTCTGATGATGTGTGGCTTTGTGATTTACGCAATATATCTCTTCTCTCTAGTGAATTGGCGGAGGTTCCCGAGAGTTCTTTTTAGTCCAGACTCCCTGCTGCCGCAGCCAAAAGACATGAAAGACTTTTTTCAACATGTTGGCTGGTTTCTTCGGATTTCAAAGGCCCCGAAGTTTGAGCGCTGGGCTTACTGGGAAAAATTTGATTTCTGGGCCGTTTTTTGGGGAATTCCTCTCCTGGGCATAACGGGTTTGCTTCTAAGCTATTCTATCGCAGCGAGCCGAATCATGCCGGGGTGGGGGCTGAATGTGGCCTTATGGGTGCATAGAATCGAAGCCCTCTTGGCCATGGCACATGTGTTCATTATTCATTTTTTTGTTGCTCATTTGCGTCGCCACAACTTTCCCATGGATCGAACCATGTTCGAAGGGACCACGGATCTGGAAGCCACCCGGCATGAAAGGTCCGCCTGGGTGGAACGCTTAGAACAAAGCGGCAGGCTGGAAACCCTTTTAGCCTTTGGTGCTTCTTTGAAAGTGCGGGCACTTTTTTACCTTTTTGGCTATGCGGCTATGGCCGCGGGAATTTATCTCCTGATCGGGGGGCTGGTGAACAGCGCATCTGTCACCTGGTAGGCGAAAAGCCCAATGCCTCTTTCAGGGCCGCCCGCGCGAGCAGCCTGGTGGAATCAAGCGTCGGCAAGGGGCAATCAGTCGGGTCCACGATGAGGGGAATCTCGGTGCACCCGAGCACCACCGCGTCACATCCCCTGCCCTTCAGTTTCCCGATGACCTCGTTGAAATAGAGCCTCGATGCTTCCGGAAAACTGCCGTTAACCAGCTCCTTGAAGATGATGGTGTCGATCTTTTCCCGGTCACTTTCATCCGGGATCTCGCACGAAATACCGAACTTCCGGAGGTTTTCCGGATAGACCGGGCCGGTCATGAGGTATTTTGTTCCGGTGATGCCGAGCTTCCGGAACCCGCGCTCGCGGGCTTCTTGTCCCACCGCCTCCGCGATATGCAGCCACGGGAGAGGGGACTTCTCCACCACGAGCCCAAATGCCTGGTGAATGGTATTGTCCGGACAGACCGCGAAGTCCGCACCAATGTCCGCCAGCTTGCGCACCGAAGAGAGCATGAGATCAGCAACCCCCTCCCAGTTGCCCGAGCGGATATGCGCCATGTACTCACCCAGGGGATGGGTGTGCATGGACACTTCCGGGTGCATGTGCTCGCCCATCAATGCCGGTGCTTCCGCGCAGAGCGTCCGGTAACAGAGCGCAGCGCCTTCCGCGCTGCACGCCACGATTCCCACATGTTTTGCCATATTTCCTTCTCCCTTTCAGCTTCCAACGAAATCATGTTTGCTCGAGCGATATTTGCCATGACCCCAGTGAGCAGGCAAACGGTATCACTCTTGTCCAAAATTGGGGTTTCTGGCAAAGCAGGGGAACGGGATGTTCCCGAGGCGGCGTCATCAGGCACTCAAATGAGTCATCTGAGAGATCCAATTGGTCCAAAGGAGCTCAAAATATTGAGTGCCTGATCCGCAGTGAGCGGAGCCAGGGACGGCGGAGCGAACGAAGCAGAGGGAATATGCCGGTTCCCTGCTTTACATAAAAAATCCTCGATGCCTTATGCCTCGCGCCTTATGCCTTCAGTTTTTTGCCTTCGTGTTTCAGGAGCCATTCCTTCCGCCAAATCCCGCTGCCATATCCCGTCATACTGCCGTCGCTCCCGATCACCCGGTGACACGGAATGATAATGGCAATGGGGTTCCGGTGATTTGCGCCACCAACGGCCCGCACGGCCTGTGGGTTGTTGATGGCCCTGGCAATGTCACCGTACGAGACGGTGTTGCCATAAGGGATCTTCAGGAGTTGCCGCCACACTGATTGCTGAAACGCGGTTCCCTGCAGATCAAGGGGTACATCAAATTCCCGCCTGCTGCCGTTAAAATACTCCTTGATCTCCTGCACCGCCTGATCAACAAGGCTGTTGGAAAAACATTCATCCCGGCGCTCTTCCACAAAGTTCACTGACCGGATGACGTCAGCAGTTCCGCTGATCTCGATCAACCCGATGGGTGACTCGTAGTACCCGAAACATAATTCCTGCATTTTCAATTGTCTCCTCCCGCGGGCCGTGTCATTGGCCTTGTTTCTTGTGAGCGAAGGCCCATGAAAAGGGCAAACCGAATGCCTCCGCACCCCCGATCCGGACCGCTGCCAGGAAGGCCGAAGCGCACCACTTTTTCATGCCCGCCCTGTTCACGAGATTTTCATAAAATTCCCTGTCCACCCGCTTTCGTTCTTCAGCATTTCCCGGTTCACCGTACCCATAGCAAAGATCGTGGGGCAGGCAGCACTGGTAAGTGATGTCTTCCCAGTTGCACCCCGTGAAGAATCCCATGACTTCATCGGGCAGGCCGGAGCATCCGTCAAATTTCCATTCCCGGTACCTTTCCGGGTGGGACAAAAGACGTTCCACGAGGTATTCCAGCTTGAAGTGCCGGCACAGTTCCAGGGCTCGTGCAGTGGTGACGGTCTCTCCTACTTTCGGCAATTCCATCTTTGACCTCTTTTTTCAATCAATTCAACCAAAAATCGATCGTTCAGGAAAAACAGGTAAACGGGATGTTCCTGAAGCGGCGTCATTTCGGCCCTGGAACAGGACAGTGGAAGGGCCGAAATCCGCAGCGACCGGAGTCACGGACGACGGAGGGAGCGTAGCTTCAGGAATATGCCGTTTGCCTGCTCACCGAGGTCATGGCAAGCATCCCGAATTCAAAAGGTATCAATGCTTGTCAATAATCCTTCAACATATCCATAACCAGGGCAAGTTGCGCCCTTGCCGCCACCTGGAACCGGTACCAGTGGGTATCTTTGAGCTCCGGAGCGGCCACCAGGTCCTCTCCTCCCCGGTCCTGGACCGCCGATTCAATCCACAGATCCTTTTTGTAATAGAGATCCGGCTTGTTGAGGTAATCTCGCACCAGGGCGATTCTTTCGTCATAATCCTCCGCGTTGATGATTTTCCGGAAATCACTTTTTACGGCTGTCCAGTATGTCTCTCCATTTTGTGCCCTTCTCAGTTCCTGGAAAATGCGCTTGCACGCCTCAAAGGCAATCCTGCGGTTTTCCCGTTTCCGATAGGGCTTGTCAAACCGGTAGTCATTCCACGTGGAGGATATCTCATCCGGCAAGTGGCCCACGTCGGCATGCCCGATATTGGGTGCCAGGGCCCGAAACGGGTTCCGCCAGGAGAAGACGCTGTTCCAGTCCTCTTCATACCCGGTGAAATTCTGGTGTGACCAGGTATCCGCGTACGTATGGAGCGCAATACCGATCCTGTAAAGGTTCCCGGTGGCCAGGGCGGCCCTGAGAAGACTGCGGGCATTCTGCGAGTCAGGGGTCGTGCTGTACTTGTTGGAGTGACCGTCAATGGGTTGATTGTTATCGCCGGGGATAAAATGAAACGGCACATACACGAACTTCTGTATTTCATAGACCAGAGACTTCACGGACATGGACTGGGTCATGATCGGCCTGAAAAACCCGTCTTCAGTCTGGATGGCGGATGGAAATTGGGGAGGACTGTCCTCCCGGGGATACTGGCTCTCATTATTATCGTCCACGTACTGGGAGGCATAAGCGATGATGTGGGAGTCTTCATGGCTGAATCCGGCCTTCTTGGCAAGGGCATAGGTGACGTAATAATGAAAATCCTTTTCCATAACTCCCTCCTGCGATTTATTTTTCCCGGTTGTGAACGGCCTCTTTTCCTGCTACTCCTCCTTCTTCAATCCGTCGAAGGCACTTCTTGTGTGGCGGGAATCGTAAATGATGGAAAGCTTTCGGATCTTGCCGGAGTTCCCGTCAAGCTCAAAAACATCCGTGCAGACAAAACTGACCTCTGTGCCATCCCGCAGCTTCCAGTCATAAATGAAATGGGCGGCAAAGCGATGTTGCGCCCATGAACTGTGGTAGATCTCCTGCAGGCTGATCTTTGACTCCAGCGTATCTCTGAAAAGTCTGGGGAAAAATTCCGAGGCCCCGGCTTCCCCGTATAAAGGCGAGGCCACAACACCATCCTCTGCGAAAAGCTGGAGAATCTTGGAACTGTCACCTTCTTCCAGGCCCGAGAGATATGCTCTGATCACGTTTTCCGGGTTCATCTCCCACGTCAGAGATCCCATTTTCCTGTCAATCAGCGGGGTATAAAACGAGGGGCGCCGATCTTCAAAAAGGTCGTTTTTCTCCGTCATTTTCTTGCTTCTGGCGAGATTCACCTCGATCTCCGTGAGGTAGAGTTCTTCCCTGTCCGCCGTCGCGCGATGAAGTATGTCCCCTTTCGGCGTGACCACCTGGCTCTGCCCGGTAAACCGGAGAGAACCCCGGGGACGGGTGTCTGAACCGATCCGGTTGGCAGTCACGGCAAACACCCCATTCTCAAGGCAGCGGGTTACCATGGCCTGCTGGCAAAGCGGCAGGACCAGGTTTGAAGGGTGGCACAAGATATCCGCCCCTTTCAGGGCAAGCACCCGCGCCGTCTCGGGAAAGGCCCAGTCAAAGCAGACCATCATCCCTATCATGATGTCCCTGACTTCTACCGGCTCAAGAGGCGTGTCCCCGGGATCAAAGTATTCTTTTTCCGTGTTGAAGAGGTGCAGCTTTCGATACGTCTGTACAAGCCCCTCCGGACCGATGAGCAAGGCGCTGTTAAAGACCTGTTCTCCCTGCCGTTCCGCGAAACCCGTCACCAGGAACAAATCCCGTTCATGACAAAGGAGCCGCAGCCTTTCCACCGTCGGGGAGTCTGCAGGGTCTTCAGCCAGGGACAAGAGTTCTCTTCGATTCTCAAACAGATAGCCGGTAAAGGCAAGTTCCGGCAGAACCACCAGGTCGGCCTCGACATCATGGAGGCCAGACACCACCCTTTCGAGATTCTCTTCAACCACACCGAATCGCGGTTCGAACTGGAAGAATCCTATTTTCAGCATAGGGCTATCCGCCGACGAAGAAGATTATGGTGAGAAATACGGGTTCCATACTAGGAGAAAGCTGGAAGGATGTCAAACCACGTCAGACAGGGTCTGCCCGAAGGGGTGTCCCAGGGGGAGGAAAGCCAGGCCCGGAAGGCCCGGCTTTCCATGCCACCTTATTGCTGGTAGCGTTGGTGGTACTCGATCACTTTTGCCACGTAATAGCGCGTGTACTTGAAGGGCGGGATGCCATTATACATTCGGACCTTCCTGCTCCCGGCATTGTATGCGGCAATAGCCAGTTTCACGTCTCCGTCGAACTGGTCCAGGAGCTTCCTGAAATACCGGACACCTGCATCAATGTTGTGCTCGGGATTGAAGCTATCCTTGACACCCAGGGCCCGTGCGGTCCGGGGCATAAGCTGCATGAGCCCCCGCGCGCCTTTCCTCGACACAGCCTTTGGATTATAGCTGGATTCCGCCATGATAATGGCCTTTACCAGGGCCGGATCAACCTCGTAACGTTCAGCAGCCTTTCGAATAATACCATCATAAGGATTCGTTGCCTTCTCCTTCTCATTGGCAAGGCAATTCCTTTTCAATTCCCCTGCTGTTTGTTGCTCACCGGAGGGAGGAGAGGCATGAAGATCAGCCGGTTGGGGAGTGCGTTCCTGGAAGAGCAGAGCCCGCTGATCCTCAATCGGAGCCATGGGACCCGGGATACCGGTAAAGGACGGTTTCTCCAACTCCCAACCCATACTTATTTCCGTCGAGTCCTGCTCATAATTTCCAAACCCATCATCTTCTTGGGCTGGCTCCTGTACTCCGTGGGTGCCTCCTGTCCCACTCTCATTTGCCGAGGCTCCTGCATTTTCAAGAGCCACTGCTTGAGCTTCCCGTTCCTGTTGCCGCAGGTGCGGTGTCGCCACCAGTACAATCAGGAAAAGCAGGGTGACCCATCGTGTCAGATGCAGTAAATCCGTATGTGTAGAAGCTGTTTCATTCATAGTGCGCTATTCCTTTGAAAACCATCTCCGTCAGATCTTTTCTTTTTTCGTGCAGCTCACTCTCTTTTTTCTATAAGCTAGAATTATGCCACAATTGTTCTCGTAAATAATATTTGTAATATCAAATAGATATCCGCATACACCAAATACTCCTAATCGAATTATAAACACTTCAGTATGTATCTAAAAACTATTTAATGGTAGCATCTTACATATTTTACAAAAAAGGGCAACAGATTTTCCCCCGCTGGACAATGCTGCGAGAGGGGAGAAGGGCAAACGTTGTGAAAAGCGGCTAGGGTTTCCTTGATGAATACATGGCTTCGATCAGGTCCTTAAATGCCTCGTGAACATATTTTCTCTTTACCTTCATGGTGGGAGTAACCTCCCCGTCCTCTTCATAGAGTTTCTTGGGAAGAATGGTAAACTTCTTGATCTGTTCCACACGAGACAGGGTGTCGTTTACTTTTCTTACCTCCTCCTGGATGAGGTTATTAATCTCAACGCTCCTGGTAAGGTCCTTGTACGTTGAAAACTGGACTTTGTGGTCCTGGGCGTACTTGACCACATTGTCCTCATCAATCATAATGAGGGCTGAAATAAATTTTCTCTTGTCGCCGATAACCACGGCGTCATTGATGTAAGGACTGAACTTCAGCTTGTTCTCAATGAACTGGGGCGTAATGTTCTTCCCTCCCGCCGTGACAATAATATCTTTCTTGCGGTCCGTGATCTTCAGGTATCCATCCTCATCGATCTCGCCCACATCACCGGAATAAAGCCATCCGTCACGGATTGTCTCCGCAGTGGACTTCGGGTTCTTGTAATATCCTTTGAATACACTCGGCGACCGTACCAGTATCTCGCCGTCCTCGGCGATCCTGACCTCCGTACCCGTCAGCGGGGGGCCGACCGTGCCGAACTTGACCCTGCCCACCCGCGAGACGCAGGTGACCCCGGTCCCTTCCGTCTGGCCGTACCCTTCCACGAGATTCACCCCGATGGACTGAAAAAAATGAAGCACATCCGGAGAAATGGGGGCGGCCCCCGAGTAAGCAATGCGCATCCGGTCAAAGCCCAAACGTTCTTTCAGTTTTCTGAATACCGCGAAAGAAGCAAGCCGGTAGGCGAACCTCAGATACAAAGGGACCGGCTTGAAATTCATCATCAGGGATGCCCGTTTCTTCCCTATCTTCAGGGCAATACCGAACACAAGCCTCTTGAACCAGGTGGCGTCGGACATCCGGATATACACTGCGGAAAGATACTTTTCCCAGATGCGCGGGACAGCATATCCCACCGTCGGGGATACCTCGATCATGTTGTCTGTTACGGTATCCGGGCTTTCTATGAAATTCACCACATAGCCGTGGGTGATGTGCCCCAGGATTGAAAAAAGCTGCTCAAAAATGTGGCACAAAGGCAAAAACGAAAGGACTTCATCCTTTTCATCCATGGGATTCTCTCTGGTGATAGCCTTCCCCATCCACATGAGATTCCGCTGGGTAAGCATGGCTCCTTTCGGAGGACCGGTCGTCCCGGACGTGTAGATAAGCGTGGAAACATCTTCCAATTGGACGGCGTTCATCCGTTCTTCGAACAGGCCGGGGTTGCTCTTCTCTACTTCTCTGCCCCTTTCAAGCAGGTCTTCAAAGGTCATGACATTCGGGTCTTTAAAGTGCCGTAACCCTTCCAGGTCCCACACGATGACCTTTTTCAAAAACGGGGCATTATCCTTGAAATGAAGCCACTTGTCCAACTGCTCTTCATTTTCCACAAAAAAGAACTTGGAATCGGAATTGGTGATCACGTATTCCACCTGGGGCCAGGCGTTCGTGGCGTAAACACCAACCGCGATGCCCCCCGTACACTGGGTTGCCAGATTGGCTATGACCCATTCAGGGCAGTTGTCACCGATGATTGAAACGCAATCCCCTTTCTCAAGGCCCATGGAGATGAGACCCAGGCCCACATGCTTGGTCAACCTGAAGTATTCATTCCATGAGATATCATGCCACAGGCCGTATTCCTTCTTACGCATGGCGACCCGGTCACCATACCTGGTGACGGTTTGCAGGAACATGTTTGGCACGGTTTCAAGATTCACGCTCTTATCTCCACCGTTTTTTCCGCTTCCACCGCTGGAATCCCTTGGCAGACTCTTCAGACCGGATTCCCATATAAAACTCTTTCACATCCCTGTCCTCCATCAGTTCCTTTGACTTTCCCTTCATGACAAATCGCCCGTTTTCCAGAATAAGTCCCGTATCGGAAATGGTCAGTGCCATGCGGGCGTTTTGCTCCACCAGCAGGATGGTAACCCCCGTGTCCCTGATGGTTGGAATGATCCGGAAAATCTCTTTTACCAGAATGGGAGAAAGTCCCAGAGAAGGTTCATCCAGGAAAAGGAGTTTGGGCCGGTTCATCAATCCACGACCAATGGCGAGCATCTGTTGTTCCCCTCCCGACAGGGTTCCCGCCCACTGGTTTTCCCGTGATTGAAGGACCGGGAAATAGCTGTATATCTGGTCAAAATCCCTTTTTATGCCTGCCCGGTCTCTGCGGATATAGGCACCCATCTGGAGGTTTTCTTTCACGCTCAATTCCTCAAAAACCTCTCTGCCTTCCGGGACGTAGGATATGCCTCTTCGCACGATGACCTCTGGATCCTTGCCATCAATCCTCTTTCCCATGAATTCGATGGTACCCTTATCCGGTTGGTCTTCCAGGAGACCCATAACTGTCTTCAGGATAGTCGATTTTCCGGCCCCGTTATTGCCCAAGATCGCCGTAATGGTGCCTTCTTTCACCGTCAGAGAAACACCGCGAAGGGCGTAAATCAGCCCGTAGAACGTCTCAATATTCTTGATTTCAAGCAGCGGTCCCAACGGCTTCATCCTCCCCTAAATAGGCCTTCAGAACCTCCGGGTTCCTCTGGACTTCCCCGGGCGTCCCTTCCGTGATCGTCTTCCCAAAGTTGATGGCCAGGATCCTTTCTGAAATATCCATGACCATCTTCATGTCGTGTTCGATCAGCAAAATGGTAACCCCCAACTCATCCTGTATATCCTTCACCCAGAAAATCATATCCTGCTTTTCTTCCGAGTTCATGCCCGCACAAGGCTCATCAAGGAGCAGTAATTCCGGCTCCAGTGCCAGGGCACGGCCCAGTTCCACCTGTTTCTGGGTGCCGTATGGGAGGGCCCCTACAAACTTATTCCGCACGGCCTGCAGATCCAGAAAATCAATAATCTCCTCCACTTTTTTCCGGTGGGAGATCTCTTCTTTTCCCGCGGACGAGTGTCTCCCCCACATAAAAGCCCCTTGAAAGAGGCCTGATTTAATGAAAAGGTGCCTTCCCAGCATGAGGTTTTCCATGGTGCTCATGTGCGAGAAGAGCTCTATGTTCTGAAACGTCCGTGCAATTCCCAGCCGGGCGATCCGGTCCGGCTTCTTCCTCTGGATTTCCTGGTCTTTAAACACGATCCGGCCTTTCCCTGGCCGGTAGATCCCGTTGATGCAGTTAAAAAGAGTGGTTTTCCCCGCTCCGTTCGGACCGATAATGGCGAAAATCGTTCCTTTCTCGATCTCGAAATTGATATCGCTGAGGGCATCCAATCCCCCAAAGGAGATGGACAGATTTTCAACTTTGAAAAAAGTCATCGGTCGGTTTTCTCGATCCTCGATTCAATAATGGCGCCCCACGGGTAAACCCGTGGTCTTCTGCGAAGGCGGATAAAGGGGTCGGCACCCGAAGGCTCTCCGACCCCAACGCATACACCTTATCTGACCTGCATCCAGTCGGTCAGTTTCTCATACTTTCCGCCCTTCAGGCATTTCACCAGGAAGACCTCTTTCATGCCCTGGCGCGAT
>JAFDGR010000110.1 GCA_019309145.1 Deltaproteobacteria bacterium
GCCAGCGTCACTTCCAGACAGGTGGTATTTCCCCCATAAAAGGTAGTATCTTTTCCCGGGACAGCGATAGACCCCCTGGTTCCCCAAAATTTGATTTTCATACGCGGTGTTCCATTTGATAATGTTCGCGCGAGGATGAGATTGAAGTTATCTCAATGTACGGAATACCGAAAACCCTGTCAATTTAAAAATTGACAGCTTCGTAAAAAGCCCAATCTCTGCGTTGCGCTTCATCTTTAGTCATTGCAGCGTACCTCTCTTGACTTTTTGCCAGTTCATCACAAACTGGACAAGTCACATGATCTTACAATGCGGTGGGCCTTCTTTTGCAGATCCTGAGCAAAAACATCGCCCTTTTTCAGCTCCTGCTCGGCACGGTCAAGAATGTCATAATAAAGATCCCAGGCCCGCTTTTCTTTCGCCAACAGATCCTTAGGCGTGTTTTCCTGATTCGTGGTTTTGGGGACGATCTCACCAATCCGTTGTATTCCCATTTTCGCCAGTCCGTTCGCTTCCCGGTGTTTTCCCGCCTGGAAAAACCATGCAACGTCGAGCGCAAACCGCAGGTACACGATCGTGTTGGGCAGGTGCGAGATAAAACAGCCGGTAAACGGGTCCATTTCTTTTTTCATGGATTCCATATCATCATGAATCGCGCGGGCGTACGATGAAAAAATGAGGACGCGAATGTATTCCCCCACTTTTTTTCCCATTGCCGCGGCCTGAATCGCCTCTTCAGCAAACGCCTCCTTGTCATGCCGCATGATCAGACCGCTTTTGTGCAAAGATCGAAGTGGTTTCCCGTTATTCCGGCCGAGCATGGACAGCAGGTAGGCCTGGTCCTCCGCGCGTCCCACAAAACCCGGAGTAAAGGGCCGGTATTTCCGCAAGCGATCCACCAGGATACCGGTGGTCCCCCCCGTCACATGGACCCGTTGGATCACCCGGTGAAGGCCATCCAGAGGAGGTTTCCCATACCGGGTCATCATTTCCGCTTCCGTGGAAACAGCCTGGGGCAGCCTGCTGAAAAAGATCCATTCGCTCCCCGACAGATCCCCGGAAGGAAATGGCACATCAGGGATAAAAAGAGAGGTCTTGCTATCCTCCTGGTTCACCAGGGCACCGGCGATCATGCCCAAATCCACCCTGCGCCCCTGGAAATCAATTCCTTTCGCGCCCCACAGGGGTGTCCTGAAATGCTCCAGGGCGGAAAGACCGGTCTCCCGCACCAGTTGCTCCTGGGGAAATACCTGGTCAAGATCGATCTTGAATGTTCCCCTGAGACCAGGATCAACAAACACCTGCCAGAAAGCGGCCACAGCCTTGAGAAAACTGTAATGCCTCCCGTATTCACCGTCCACCCCGAAGATCTGATCCAGTAATCCTGTATCGTCTGTGCCGAACCAGCGTTTCGCAGCCGGAACCAGGACTTGCTCGACCATGCGGATAGTGCCGGCTTCCGTGAACGCGAAGACCCGAAGATGTTCCATCTTCCCTGCGCTCCGCAGTATCTCCCGGAGGTATTGCCCCGCTATCTCCCTGAGGCCCTTGTGCGTGACGGAAACGGAAAGCACGCAACAGACTCTCGCGTGACGGTCAATCGTTTTTCTCGTCTTTTCAAAGGCAATCGCCCGGTTCAATTCCTGGAGCCCGTAGACAATCTCATTCCTCTGGACAGGAGTCCCGATCTGGACAGGATGATCATACCAGAAAAGCTGGGGCTCTTCCCTTGCCCGTTCAATTCCATTCCGAACAGTCGCCGAAAGCCGGAGCGAAACAATGTCCAGGTCATCAGGCGGAACAGTCAGTAAGGCATTTGCTGTGAACAATAATTCTTTCGCGGGATCCTGCATTGGATCGGGGTTGAGGCGATCGATTGAAATGGCACGTCTCTCCCTGAGGGTACGGATGTGCTCTTCTCTGTTTTCAAGGAGTCCTACCCCCTCCGGGAAGAAAACCTGCCAGACCCGGTCCGGGTTCGGCGCTGTTTCCCCGGAATGTTCATGGTCCCGGATCCAATCATACAGCGCGGTGACCTTTTCGGCAAACACGTTATCGACCGCACCGCGATCCAGGAATTCTCTGGTGATCAGCCCTCGCCCCAGATCATAAAACCTTGCCGCCTGCTTCCATTCCTGTGCTTCTCGTTTTTCTGACAAATAGTGTTCCACTGTTTCAAACAGGGGGTGTGAAGGGCCGCAGAGGGAGATCAGGAATGCCGCGTTGAGGTTTCTGAGCTGTGCATCAGGGCCTTCTTTTTCCGGCGCGAACTGTGCTCCTGCACGGATGCCCGTAATCGGTCCCTTTCCCTCTCCCGGGTCACAAAGCGCCCTGAGAATGGTATGGAATTTTGTGATCATTTGATCTCCTCACACCACTGTGATGATATCGTTGCCTCAATGGAATTTTATAACTATATCTGAAGAGTGCTTGAACAACAAGGACATCGTTTCAAATACGAGAACGGGGCATTTGGTACCATTTGGGCTAAAACACCCTCTGCCCCATTGTTCTCCCATTATCTCAACACGTTAAATCCATATCAGGCTATTCAATGGGGCAAAATGCCCCATTTATTTGATTCAAACCGTCTGCCTTTTTACCCGCTATGTGATTGATATCACAAGCTGAACCATGCTTTCGTGAAAAGGGCACGGTCATTGCTGTTAAACAGAACAGTCAATATTTTGTTTCACCATATGCACAGTTGAGCAACACGCAGCTCCAAGGAAACAAAACCTCGGGACAAGAGGCTTTCATGGGTACTGAAAAGGCCGTTATTATCGCAGAACCGTCGGAAATGCTCCTCAAGGGCCTCCGGCCATTCCTCGCTGACAACGACCTCAGTGTGATTCATGTGCGCACCCAGAAAGAGGCGCTCCTCACTTTGCAGAACCAGCGAGTGCACGCCATGGTATTGGACGCGGACCTCCTGGAGGAGGACTGCGAATTCATCTCCCTGGTAAAGGGGATGCAGGCAAACCTCCCCATTATCGTGTGCGCGGCGGTGAACACCCCTGAATTTGAAATCAGGATCAGGCAGAAGCGGATTTTTTACTACCATATCAAATCTTTTGGGATTGAGGATCTTGAAATGGCTCTCTCCAACGCGATCCTCAAGGTATCCCACGATCTCGGAGGACCCTCGTATGGCCATAGATGACAAGATTCAGTCGGGAGAATTCGTTGTGCTGGGTGAGTTTGAGCCGCCAAAGGGGGCTGATTTTTCACCCCTGCTCACCAATGCCAATCTGGTAAAAGGGCGTGTGGACGCGTTCGTCATTCCTGAAATGGCCAATGCCGTTATGAAGGCCAGCTCTCTGGGAGGCTGCTGTTTCCTGCAGACCCATGGCTTTGAAACGGTTCTGCAGGTCTCCTGCCGCGACCGGAACAGGCTCGCTCTCCAGGCCGATATCCTTGCCGCGGCGGGCATAGGGATTTCTTCGGTCATGGTTGTCCCGGGTGAAGAAATCCGGTATGGCGATCACCACCAGGCCCGGGCCGTCTATGACGTGGATCTTATGGAGCTGCTGGAAGGGATCGCCGGGCTTCAGAAGGGAAAGGACATGGCGGGGATTGAACTCCAGGGAACCCCCCGTTTTTTCGTGGGTACCACGTTCAACGCCGGTGCCACCGGGGGTGCCATGGGTATTGAACTGGAAGAATTGCAAAAGAGGGTGGATAAGGGCGTCCAGTTTGTCATCACCACGCCGGTTTTTGATATTGAAGGATTCCAGCAGACACTCAGCCGCATGGAGGGTTCCGGCACAGCGATTATCCCCACTGTGCTGCTCCTGAAATCAGCCGGAATGGCTCGATATATTGACCGGAATATCAGCCATATCTCTATCCCCGCTGACACTATTCGATCCATCCAGAAGGCGCCCGATAAGGTTCGGGAGTGTGTCCGGATTGCCGGGGAACTGATCAAGCAATTGAAGCAATTGGGTGTGGCGGGCGTTCTGGTCTCAACAATCGGATGGGAAGACAAGCTGCCCCAGATCCTGGATCTCGCCAGGATATAAAGACTTTTTGTGACTTCATCAGAATACAGGAAAGGAAAACAAAACATGCCTGAACATTCCTCCAACAAGGTATCCGGATCTGTCATGGTGGTCGGCGGCGGTATTGCCGGGATGCAGTCGGCGCTGGATCTTGCCAACTCCGGCTATTACGTGTACCTCGTGGAAAAATCATCAGCCATTGGCGGGGTCATGTCCCAATTGGACAAGACGTTTCCCACCAATGACTGTGCCATGTGAGTGATCTCACCCAAACTGGTCGAGGTCGGCCGGCATCTGAATATCGAGCTTTTGACCAACACGGAACTCGCAGACCTGCAGGGTGACGTGGGGGACTTCAGGGCGCATGTGGTCCAGCAGCCGCGGTTCGTGGACCTGAGCAAATGTACCAGTTGCGGCGAATGTGCCAAGGCCTGCCCCGTTGAACTGGAAGACGAATACAACGAGGGCTTGTCCACGCGCAGGGCCGCATACAAATTATATCCCCAGGCCATCCCGGGTGCATTCGCCATCAGCAAACGGGGAACAGCCCCCTGCAAGGCCACCTGCCCCGCCCATGTGAGTATCCAGGGATACATTGCGCTCATCAGAGAAGGAAAGTACCGGGAGGCGCTGGAACTTTTCAAGGAAGCCCATCCCTTCCCTTCTGTGTGCGGCAGGGTGTGTCATCACCCCTGTGAAGGCGTCTGTACCCGGAAAGACGTGGAAGAACCCCTTGCCATCCAGTACCTGCACCGCTTCCTGGGCGACCTGGACCTTGGCAGTGAAGCACCGTACGTCCCCGAGGCGGAAACTGAAAAAGGCGAAAAAATAGCCATTATCGGGGCCGGGCCGGCCGGCCTTTCCGCGGCCTATTTCCTCGCGTGGAAAGGATACAAGGTCACGGTTTTTGAAAAATTGCCTGTCGCGGGCGGCATGATGGCCGTGGGGATCCCTTCCTACCGGTTGCCGAGAGATATCCTGGCCGCGGAGATCAAGGTCATTGAGGACATGGGCGTGGAAATCCGGACAGGGGTCACTTTCGGAAAGGACATCACCCTCGCCGGCCTCCAGGAAGAGGGCTACAAGTCCGTATTTCTCGCAACCGGACTCCATCTGAGCAGGGGACTGGGCGTTGAAGGAGAGGATCTGCCCGGCGTGCTCAAGGGCGTGGATTTCCTGCGCGAAACAGCCCTGGAAAAACCGGTTGCGGTGAGCAAGAGGGCGATCGTCATCGGCGGCGGCAATGTCGCTGTTGACGTGGCCATGACCGCCCTTCGAAAGGGAGCTGAAGAGGTCACGCTGGTCTGCCTTGAAAAACGCGATGAAATGCCTGCGTGGGACTATGAAATCGAGGACGCGGTGGAAGAAGGTGTTCGAATTGTGAACAGCCTGGGCCCAAAGAGGTTCCTCGAAGAGAACGGGGCACTGAAAGGAATCGAGTTCAAACGCTGTACCGCGGTGTTTGATGAAAAGGGAGCGTTCAACCCCCAGTATGATGAGGATGACCTCACCTCCATGGAGGCGGAAACGGTTATCGTGGCTATCGGCCAGGCTGCTGATCTTTCCTTTACAGAATCCCAAGGGGTCCCGGTGACCCCAAGAGGAGGCCTTCAAGCGGATCCCGTCACCCTGGAAACATCCATCGAAGGGGTATTCGCGGGGGGTGATGTGTTTTACGGTCCCAAGAGCGTTGTTGAAGCCGTGGCCTGCGGAAAGGAAGCCGCCATCAGCATTGACCGGTACCTGAACGGGATTGACCTGCGGGAAGGAAGGGAAAAGGAATGGGACTATGTGAAACCCGACCTGGGAGAAGAGCCCCTCATGGAGCGGACGCCGGTGAAAAGGCGTCCCCCCGCGGAAAGAAAGGAAACTTTCGAAGAAATTGCAGCCGGCTTCAGCGAACAAGAGGCAAAAAACGAGTCGGAACGATGTCTCAAATGCGGTATCTGCTCCGAGTGCTATCAGTGCGTCAAGGCGTGCCTGGCAGGCGCCATAGACCATGAACAACACGTGGTGGAACGGGACATCCGTGTAGGTTCCATCATCCTTTGCCCCGGCAGCGCGCCCTTTGACCCCTCACCCTTCGAGACCCTTTATCCCTACCAGGACCACCCGAACGTGCTTACCAGCGTGGAATTTGAGAGGATCCTGAGCGCTACCGGCCCTACCCTGGGGCACCTCAAGCGGCCGTCGGATGACAGGGAACCGAAAAAAATTGCCTGGCTTCAGTGTGTAGGTTCGAGGGACCCCGCGCATTGCGGAAACGGGTATTGTTCTTCGGTTTGCTGCATGTATGCCATTAAGGAAGCAATGATGGCCAAGGATCACACTGAAGACAATCTCGATACAGCAATCTTCTACATGGATATGCGTGCCTTTGGAAAGGATTATGAGAAATACATGGACCGGGCACGCGACGAGGCAGGGGTCCGGTTCATCAGATCCCGCATCCACTCCATCGATCCCTTCCCGGGGACCGATGACCTAGTCCTGAAATACTCGGATGATTCCGGGAACATCCATGAGGAAGTATTTGACCTGGTGGTCCTGTCCGTGGGTCTCCAGGTAAAGCCTGAGACCGTGGAACTGGCAAACCGGATCGGTATTGACCTTAACCAATACAACTTTGCCGCGACCCATCCTTTCAGCCCGGTCACTACTTCCCGTGAGGGAGTATATGCGTGTGGCACTTTTCAGGGCCCAAAGGATATCCCGGGATCCGTTATTGAAGCCAGCGCAGCAGCCTGTGCCGCGGGTGTGGCACTTACCGAGGGCCGGGGAACGGATATCCAAACCCTTGAGCTTCCCCCGGAAGTGGACGTGTCTGATAAGGACCTGAGGATCGGGGTATTTGTCTGCAATTGCGGAATCAACATCGGCGGGGTGGTAGATGTACCCGCGGTCACGGAATACGTCCGGTCCCTGCCCCATGTAGCGTATGCAGAGGAAAATCTCTTCACCTGCTCTCAGGATACCCAGGAAAAGATGAAGGAAGTCATCAAGGAGCAGGACCTCAACAGGGTCGTCGTGGCGTCCTGCTCGCCGCGCACCCACGAACCCCTGTTCCAGGAAACCCTGCAGGCCTGCGGGCTCAACAAGTATCTGTTCGAGATGGCAAACATCCGGGACCAGGATTCATGGGTTCATGGGGATGATCACGAGGGAGCCACCGAAAAGGCAAAAGACCTGGTGCGGATGGCCGTGGCCAGGGCAGCGCTCCTGGAACCCTTGGAGGAAAAAAGAATCCCGGTAAATCAGCGAGCCCTTATTGTGGGAGGCGGTGTGGCGGGAATGAATGCCGCCCTCTCAATGGCAAACCAGGGTTTCGAGACAGTGATCGTGGAAAAGGAGTCCCGTTTGGGGGGCCTGTCCAGAAGGCTCACCACGACCATTGAGGGGGCTGATATCCAGGCCTACCTCGACGATCTCGTGGAACAGGTGCAGAACCACGAAAAAATCCAGGTGCTGACCAATTCGCTCATCGTTAATTTCGGGGGTTTCAAAGGCAATTTCACGACGGAGGTTATTGTCGGCCCGGGTATGTACGAACGGAAGATCGAGCACGGCGTGGTGATTATCGCCACCGGCGCGGTTGAATATACCCCACATGAATACCTCTATGGCGAGGACGAGCGGGTTGTTACCCAGATTGAGCTTGATAAATTGCTGGAAGAAAAAGGGGCCGCTGACCTGAAACAGGTGGTGATGATCCAGTGCGTGGGGTCAAGGAATGAGGAGCATCCAAACTGTTCCCGGGTCTGCTGCCAGAGCGCAGTCAAGAATGCCTTGCGTATCAAGAAGCTCAATCCCGACACCGATGTCTATGTGCTCTACCGGGATATCCGGACGTACGGCCTCCTGGAAGATTACTACCGGGAAGCCCGCGAAAAAGGAGTGATGTTTTTCCGTTTTGCCAAGGAAGATCCCCCTGTCGCGGAAACGGCTGATGGGAAGCTTTGGGTCACGTTTAAGGATCATGTGCTTGACCGAAAAATAAAGGTAGAGGTCGATCTCCTGGCCCTCAGCGCCGGAATGGTGGCCCAGGATACGGAAGAACTGGCCAATATCCTGAAGGTGTCGCGCAATCCCGAAGGGTATTTCATGGAGGCACACGTCAAACTGCGGCCCGTTGACATGGATGCTGATGGCGTCTTTATCTGTGGTACAGCCCATAGCCCGAAACTGATCAGTGAGACAATAGCCCAGTCCCTGGCGGCCGCGGCCCGTGCGACCACGTTCCTCTCACAACCGGAGATCCTGCTTTCGGCCGTTACCGCGAGAGTGAACCCGGATCTCTGCGCCGCCTGTCTCATCTGTGTCAGATCCTGCCCTTACGGCGTGCCCCGCATTAACGAATCCGGGGTGAGTGAAATAGATGAGGCCATGTGCCACGGATGCGGTATCTGCGCGGCGGAATGCCCGGCAAAGGCTATCGAGCTCAACTGGTACGAGGATGACCAGATCCTGAGCAAGGTGGAGGCGCTGCTGGAAGAAGTCATGTAGGCCAGGAGGCGGAGAGGCTGGAAAGCGTTAGGAAGTGAGGACCGTCCGTCTTCGACGGACTTGAGGAAGCAAGGTGAAAAAGGAGAAAGGATAATGGAAGAATTTAGACCGGTTATTGTGGCGTTCTGCTGTAACTTCTGAGGATACACCGCAGCGGACCTGGCAGGTTCCATGCGTCTTCAGTATCCAGATACAATCAGAATTATCCGAGTTCCGTGCTCCGGCAAGGTGGACGTTCTTCATCTTCTCCGGGCCTTTGAAAAAGGAGCGGATGGAGTCTATGTCGTGGGATGCCTGGAAGGGGACTGCCGCTTCAACCAGGGCAACCTCCGGGCCAGGAAGCGGGTGGAACAGGCTCAAGTGATCCTTCAAGCGATCGGCATCGGCGGAGACCGGGTGCAAATGTACAATCTTGCATCAGGTGACGGTCCAAAATTCGCAGAATACGCGGTGGAAATGACCGAAAGGATACAAAAACTGGGTCCAAACCCTTTAAAGGCGGCCAAGCAAAAAAAGGCGGCCTGAGCATGAGAGAAAGAGAGGGTATGTAAAATGATTGTTGCGGAGAAAAAGCCCATTGAAGAAATCATTGAAGAGGTCAAGGACTACAACTCCATTCTCATAGCGGGGTGTAATGAATGTGTGACCGTCTGTGAGGCCGGAGGAAAGAAAGAAGTTGGGGTCCTTGCCTCGGCCCTGCGCATGTACTTCATGAACCAGGGGAAAGACGTGAAAATCGATGAAGTGACCCTGGAGCGCCAGTGCGATCACGAATACCTGGAAGAAATCAGAAACAGCATTGATCAATATGACGCAGTCCTTTCCCTGGCCTGCGGAGTAGGCGTGCAGTTCATGGCGGAAAAATACTTCAACAAACCCATCCTTCCGGGAGTGAATACCTGCTTTCTCGGGGTCACGGAAGAACGGGGGGTATGGACAGAACGGTGCCAGGCCTGCGGGCAATGCATCCTCGCAAGGACCGGCGGCATATGCCCGGTGTCCCGCTGTGCCAAGCGGCTCCTGAACGGGCCATGCGGCGGCTCCAGCAACGGCAAATGCGAGATCAACCCTGAATTGGACTGTGCCTGGCAGTTGATTGTGGACAGGCTCAAGGAACTGGACAGGCTCGAGGACTATGAAAAGCTGACCCCCATCAAGGACTGGTCCACGGACAGGGCCGGGGGACCCAGAAAAGTCGTGAGGGAGGACGTAAAACTATGAGCACCGTTGCCAATACCAAGACACCCAGCAAACTGGAAAAAATTCTTGCCGCGGGACACCTGGCGGTCACCTCGGAATGCGGCCCTCCGCGTGGAAGTGACGGGGAAGCCATTGCCAAAAAAGCCGAGATGATCAAGGACCATGTGGATGCTATCAATATCACAGACAACCAGACCTCCGTCACCAGGCTCTGCAGTCTGGCGGCATGCATTCGCCTGAAACTCATGGGCCTGGAACCCGTGCTCCAGATGGTGGTCAGGGACCGGAACCGGATCGCGATCCAGAGCGACATCCTGGGAGCGGCATCCTTTGACATACACAATATCCTGTGCCTTTCAGGGGACCACCAGATCTTCGGTGATAACCCTACCGGGCAGAACGTCTTTGATATCGATTCCATGCAGTTGCTCCAGACGATCAGGCTGATGCGCGATGAAGGCAAATTCCTGGGAGGGGACGAGATCAAGCGCCCGCCCCGGATGTTCGTGGGAGCCGCCGCAAATCCGTTTGCCGATCCCTTTGAGATCAGGGTGCCTCGCCTGGCCAAAAAGATTGCCGCGGGTGCGGAATTTATCCAGACCCAGTGTATATACAACCTGGATAAATTCGAGCTCTGGTTAAAACAGGCCGGGGACAGGGGGCTCCTGGATAAAGTCTCTATTCTCGCCGGGCTTACTCCGCTGAAGTCAGCCGGCATGGCAAAATACATGAAAAACCGGGTCCCGGGAATGGATGTCCCGGACGACGTGGTGAAACGCATGAGCGGCGTCCCAAAGGAAAAGCAGGCCGAGGAAGGAATCAAGATCTGCGTGGAATCCATTCAACGGCTCAAGGAGGTGGAAGGAGTCAAAGGATTCCACATCATGGCCATTGAATGGGAGGAAAAGGTTCCTGAAATCGTTGAGCAAGGGGGACTGTATCCGAGACCCGCTGTTGGAGACTAACGAGCTAGCATCCAATCATAAATCAGAGATTTGTGGTTGGAGCCGTTAGCAGTTAGCGGTTAGCCGTCAGCTTATTATTTGTTTTCTTTTGGTTTTTGCTCACGGCCAAAAGCTAATGGCTAAAAGCTGCCATCCTCAAATTCCCAATTATGGATGGGCGCGAGCAATTACGTTGCAATACGCACTGGAAACGAATTACAATAACAACAAGAAAGGAGGGTGCTATGTCAAACCCGTATATCCTGGTAGTGGATGATGATCCTGACCTGGTGGAAACCGTAGCGATGATGCTGGAGAGCAAAGGATGCGAGGTGGGTCGCGCCTATGACGGTGTTGAAGGAGAAGAATCCATCAAGGAGCGTCGCCCTGATCTTATCATTCTTGATGTGATGATGCCCCGAAAAGACGGGTATGTGCTCTGCGCTGAGTTGAAGGCCAAAGAGGAAACCCGGGACATCCCGGTAGTGCTCCTCACGGCCGTTGGTGAAGCGGTTCCCACCACGAAGTATACCCATGCGGACGGGATGTCCACCGAGGCCGATGATTACGTTTCCAAACCTATCGATACTGAAGGCCTGTGGGACGTGGTAAGTGGTTTGCTGTAGGCTGCTCTTGCGTTGTGCAGCTTTCTGACGACGTAAAGGGGATCAGCCTTGCCGGATGCATCTAAAAGACTCGGTGGCTTCAAGGTCCTGAAGGAGATGAGTGAGGTCTCCCTTATCTTTCCCAAGGGAAATGATCGCCGTCTCGTGGAATTGCTGCACAACCTGGCGGAAAACAAGATAAATGTTCCTTTCCTGATCTGCGACAATCAGGAGAAGACCGTGGGCCTCCACATGACCGTGGAGACAGGCAAAGCCCGGGAAACAGCCGTGATTCTCAAGAGGTTCCTGGGCCCACAGAATCCAGGAAATGAAAAAGGGGCTATTCTGTCTCTTTTTCCCCATCGAAACGATCCCCACATCGCCGCGGCCCTGCTCCAGGCCTTCGGCGAAAAAAATATCCCCTTTCACGCTCTGGCCCATTCCCAATCAGCCATTTCCGCAGTGCTCAGGGAATCCGCCCTGAATAAGGCGGCAGGCGCACTCTTCGAGCCCTTCCAGTTTGGCGCTTACCGAACCCCAGCCGACTGGAAGCTCGCCCAGAAAGGCAAAGAAGAGCTCCACAAGGAGATTGTGGCTTCTTATCAGGAAATGAAACCCAGGGTCTATTGCCTCGAGTGGCAGGACAACCTGACGCTTCTGCAGGTCATTTTCCAACGATCCTATTATGGTGCCATGGGCCTTGTTTTTGAAGATCTTGCTGAAACAGGGTTTCACCTCAGTTTCCTGATCACCTCGCCCCCGAGGATCGAGGATGAGGCACGGTTACTTTTCTGCATTCGCCATGACCTGCAAACCGACCTTGCAACATCGGCCAGGAGATGGCTCCCCGATGCAACCCTGATCGATTCCCCTTCCGTGGCCCTCTTTTCAATGAACGGACCTCACTTCGGCGACCGGTATGGATTGGCCTATGAACTCTTCGATGGACTCCACCAGGCGGAGGTTGATCTCCTTGCCGTGAGCTGTTCAATCGCTTCCATGTCGGGGGTCGTGCCTTCGGAGCAGATCCACGGGGCCATCCGCGCCATCCAGGATCGCTTTGAAGTTCCCTCCGTAATCAAAAAAACATAGTGTTTCGATTCGCAATGACACGCTCCGGATTTATTAAGTTTTTGCCTCAAAGAACCGAATAGAAAAGAGAATACCTTTTGGAGACACGTTGCTGCTATGGGTGGAACCGAGATCACTGTTTCGGAAGATAACATGACGGCCTTTCTGCGGTTCACGAAAGGTTCTCCTTCTCCCGGAACACCCCAAAAAATCAAGGAACTCCTGGAATCAAAAGGGATTCG
>JAFDGR010000111.1 GCA_019309145.1 Deltaproteobacteria bacterium
TCAGGCCTTTGAGGTCTGCTTCCCTTTTTGAGGTTGTCAGTCCCACGCGCGGGAAAAGGCTTCTTCAAATTGCGGGCTCGACGTTGGCTAGCTCATATCGCCGAAGGGTGTTTACGGAGATACTCCCTACAATCCAGTCTGCAGATGAGGAAGCGGGCCTTTCGCCCGCTTTTTGTATGTAGGGGGGGTGATCAGCTGTTTAGGTTGAAGGGAGAAGGCTGAGAGGGGTGTTGTGTGCAAGATGGCTTCATACGGCGGCACGATAACCGATCAAATCACCATGCTCGTGGAACCCGTGCTTGACGAGATGGGGTTTGAGCTTGTTGACGTGGAGTATCTTGGTGCCGGAGGGAGAAGGGTGCTGCGGATATACATGGATGCCCCCGGCGGGGTGACCCTTGATGATTGTGCCCGTGTGAGCCGGGAGATTGGTGTCCTGATCGATGTAAAGGACCTCATTGAGGAAAGATATGTGCTGGAGGTTTCATCTCCGGGGCTCAACCGCCGGCTGAAAAAGGAAAAGGACTTTGCGTGGGCCGTGGGGAAGCGAGTAAAGATACGGATGAAAAACCCCATGGGAGGGCGCCGCAATTTCACCGGCCGCCTGACCGGTATGAAGGAAGGAACGATTGTGATCGCGGTGGACGAGGGGGAAACCGCGCTGCCGATCCAGGGGATTGACAAGGCGAATCTTGTTTACGAATGAGTGCCCGGGTGGATACCGAGCGATAAAAGGGTAAAGGCCAAAGGGGAAAGAACCAACCCAATGAATGGTGGAGTAGAAGAAAAATGATAACGGATCTGAAAAGGATGATAGAACACGTGAGCCGGGAAAAGGGCGTCGAAAAAGATGTGCTTATCCAGGCCCTGGAAGAGGCGGTAAAAGCGGCTGCCAAAAAGACGTTCGGTCCCGAGCGTGATATGGAAGTAAGCTTCAACGACGAGCTGGGTGAAATAGAAGTCTTTGAATTCAAAGATGTGGTTTCAGAAGTGACCGATGAACACCTGCAGGTCTCCCTGGAAGAGGCCAGGGAATTGGACCCCGAGTGCGAGTTGGGCGACAGCCTTGGCATGAAAATGGACATGGGCGCTTTTGGAAGGATTGCCGCCCAGTCCGCGAAACAGGTGATCATGCAGCGGCTGAAAGAGGCCGAGCGCGATATTGTTTTCGACGATTTCAAGGACAGAAAAGGAGAAATTATTAACGGCATCGTCCAGCGCTTTGACAAGGGCTCTATCATCGTTAACCTGGGGCGTACAGAAGCCGAGTTACCCGGCAGGGAACAAATTCCAAGGGAATCGTACCGGCAGGGAGACCGGATCAGGGCCTATATCCTTGACGTCAAACAATTCAGCAGGGGACCCCAGATCATTCTTTCACGGACCCATCCGAATTTTCTCTCGGCCCTCTTTGAGACGGAGGTTCCCGAGATCTCCGAGGGTATCGTACAGATTGTGCAGGTCGCAAGGGAGCCGGGAAGTCGCGCGAAAATAGCCGTCTCGTCAAAGGAGTCGGATGTGGATCCCGTAGGTGCCTGCGTTGGGGTGAAGGGAAGCAGAGTCCAGGCCGTGGTCCAGGAATTGCGGGGGGAAAAAATAGATATCGTTACATGGGACCCTGATCCCGCGAAGTTCATTTGCAATGCCCTGGCTCCCGCCGAAATCGTCCGGGTGATCATGGATGAGACAAATCAGTCCATGGAGGTTGTTGTCCCTGATGATCAATTGTCATTGGCGATCGGGAAGCGTGGACAAAATGTCCGCCTGGCATCGAGGTTGACCGGGTGGAAGCTGGACGTTACCAGTGAGACTCATTACAACGAGGCCCTGAAAGAGAATTACTTGTCCCTGATCAGCGTGGAAGGTGTTGGAGAAAAACTGGCGGGTGACCTTTTTGAAGAGGGATTCCGATCGGCACGGGATTTGGCGGATGCTACCGTGGAAGAGCTGGTGTCCATCGGTGATATGTCTGCAGAGGATGCACAGGCCATCATCGAGAGTGCCAGGGAATACACACAGGGAAAAGATACCGTGCCGGAAGAAGGCGGTGAAGAAGAGAGTGAAGACACCGTGAGCGAGGATGATGAAGAAGGACAACCGGCCGAAGAAGAGCCTCAGCCGGAACAAGAGGAGAATACAACGGAATAGGCACTGCCTGCTCCTCAATACAGATACCGGGCGGTTCTCAAGCGAAAAGTCCAGGACGGCATGAGCAAGGGAAAGGGACATATTCCGATCCGCACGTGCATATCATGCGGCCGGAAGGGAAGCAAGAAGTCCATGATCCGTCTTGTGTTGAGTGAGTCCGGTAGTGTCGTCAGAGACAAAAGCGGTAGCGCTCCCGGTCGGGGGGCCTATGTCTGCAATGAAACGCGTTGCATCGAGCTTCTCAAGGAGGGAAGACGTCTCGCCAAGGCATTCAGGAGAAAGTGCTGAGACTGTACAGAGAGCGCGGTAAGGTTGTGAGAATCATTTGTGGGGGATTGTATGGCTAAAGTGAGGGTCTACGAACTGGCTCGGGAGTTGAACTTGGATAGCAAGGAACTTGTTCAAAAACTCCTGGCCGGAGGTATGGATATCAAGAACTATATGAGCACTCTTGATGAACAGGATGCTGTTCAAGCCCGGAAGATTGTTTCCGGGGCCGTGGCGGAGGTTGTGGAGGAAAAAAGAATCAAGCCCACGATCATACGGCGCCGGAAAAAACGGGTCGAAGTGGAGAAGAAGACCCCTGAAATCAAAGTGGAAGAAGAGGCACCACCGGAAGCGGTACCCGAGGAGGCGGAAAAAGAAACAGTGAAAGTTGCGGAAGCGGAGCGAGTGACTGCAGTCCCCTCCGTGAGCGGTGAGGAAGCTGCCGACTCCGGAAAAGCGGGTGTTGGCGTGGAGCCTGAGGAATCCATTGAGGCGAAACAGGCGGAAGAGGCAGGGGCCGGGGCGGTCCTCCCGGTGAAAGGGGAGGGGGAACCTGTTGAAGAAAAGGCGGCAGAAAAACCAAAACCCAAGAAGATAAAGAAAAAGAAACGGGAGCAACCTGCCAAGATAATAAAACGTCCCGAGGAAGGACCTCTTCGGGAAATAATCCGTGAGATGAAGGACGTCAAGGAGACACAACCCGTCTCGAGAGAGAAGGTTTCCGCCGTTACACCGCTGGAGATCGCCAAAGAGGTGGCGGAGGAGGCAAAAAAGGCAAAACCGTCCAAGAAAAGAAAGAAAAAAGGGAAGGCTGAGAAAGAAAAGGAAATCCCCAAGATCGGCATTCGGCATAAAAAGAAGGAAATTTTCGAACGTGCCGATCTCTACGAAGGGAAGGGACCGAAAAGAAAAGACAAGAAGGGTGCGAGAAAAATAAAAGAGGCCCAAAGAGGGCAAAAGCACACGGAAATTACCGTTCCCAAGGCCATTAAAAGGCGAATCAAGGTCCAGGAAGTTGTCACGGTCGCTGAACTGGCCCGGGCCATGGGTGCCAAGGGGACCGATCTGATCAAGACATTATTGGGGCTGGGGGTTGTAGCGAATATCAACCAATCCATCGATTTTGAAACAGCTTCGCTGGTTGCTGATGAATACGGGTATGAACTGGAACTCGGCTCTTTTCAGGAAGAACGCCTGATCGCGGAAGAGGAAGACCGGGAGGAGGACCTCGTGTCGAGGCCACCGGTTGTCACGATAATGGGCCACGTGGACCATGGGAAGACTTCCCTCTTGGACTATATCAGAAAGTCCAATATCATCGGAGGTGAATCAGGGGGCATTACCCAGCACATCGGCGCTTATTATGTAAAAACGGAAAAAGGGGACGTCGTGTTTCTTGATACCCCCGGCCACGAGGCCTTTACCGCCATGCGTGCCCGTGGTGCGAAGGTAACCGACCTGATTGTATTGGTGGTGGCTGCCGATGACGGGGTGATGCCCCAGACAAAGGAAGCCATAAACCATGCACGCGCAGCCGGTATCCCCATCGTGGTTGCAATCAATAAGATCGACAAGCCCGATGCCGACCCGGAAAGGGTCAAGCGGGAACTGGCCGAACTTGATCTCGCCCCGGAAGAGTGGGGCGGTGAGACTATTTTTGGGGAAATATCCGCCAAAACCGGACAGGGAGTTGATGATTTGCTGGGGTTGATCCTGCTTCAGTCAGAGATGATGGAACTGAGGGGCAACCCGAACAAACCCGCAAGAGGGACCATTATCGAAGCAAGGCTGGACAAGAGCAGGGGACCGGTGGCCACAGTTCTCATCAAGACGGGGAATCTGAAGACAGGGAATTATTTTATCTGCGGCCAGCACTATGGACGGGTGCGGGCCATGACCAATCATCGGGGGAAAAAGCTCATCACCGCCGGCCCCTCCTTTCCCGTTGAGATTTACGGGATTTCCGGGGTACCCATGGCGGGAGATGAATTCATCGTTGTTCCTGATGAAAAAACCGCAAAACAGGTCATAGAGCACCGGGTGGAAGAGAAGAAGAAACACGAGGTAACGAGAACCGGCATTGTGAGCCTTGATGATCTTTTTGATCGCATCAAGGAGGGTGAAACCAAAGAACTCAACATTGTGTTGAAAGCCGATGTGCAGGGATCGCTGGAGGCACTCTCAGGTTCTCTCGAGAAATTGAGCACAGAAAACGTAAAGCTCCACATCATCCATGCCGCCACCGGTGCTATTGCGGAATCGGATGTCATGCTGGCCTCGGCCTCGGGGGCGGTGATCATCGGTTTTAATGTGCGGGCGAATCCCCGGGTCGTCGCGATTGCCGAGAAAGAGAATGTAGATATCAGGTACTATGATGTTATCTATAATGCGCTCCAGGACATCAGGGATGCCATGGCCGGGCTCCTGGAACCGGTCTTTGAAGAAGATGTTATTGGAAGGGCCCAGGTAAAAGAAATTTTTCACCTTCCCCGGGTGGGAACGGTGGCAGGATGCTATGTCACAGACGGGCATATTGAAAGGAACGCAAAGGTTCGCCTGCTGCGTGACGATGTTGTTGTGTTTGACGGGAAAATCGCATCTCTCAAGCGGTTTAAAGACGACGTCAAGGAGGTCCAGACCGGATATGAGTGTGGGGTGGGCCTTGAAAATTTCCAGGATATTAAACCCGCAGATGTGCTGGAGTTCTACCATTTGAAAGAGGTCGAGGCCGAATTGTAGATCATATGGTGGTGGGGATACTCAAAATCGTGTTTCATCTCCCCGAGAATCGTTCTTTGAAGGGAAAGAGAAAGGTTGTCAGGAGCATGATTGATAAGGTGAAGGCCCGCTTTAATGTGGCGATCGCGGAGATTGGATCCAATGACAAGTGGCAGCGTATCGAGCTGGGAATAACCACTGTTGGAAATGACAGGCGCCACATTGATTCGTCGCTGAACCACGTCTTGGATTTTCTCGATTCCCTTTGTCTGGCGCAGATGGTCGAAACGGACATGGATATTCTGAATATATAAGAGCTGGGTTCAAGGTTCAGGGGTTCAAGGTTCAACGGTTGATAGAGATGATAGAGGGTTCCTTCGGAGTGAGCAATGTTACCGGGCAGAAGGGCGAGAAGAGTTGGTGAGCAGATCTTGCATGAGATGGCGTATCTGCTCCTCGAAAAAGTAAAGGACCCGCGGGTCAGCAGGGTGACGCTGACGGGGATTCGTCTCAGCAATGACCTGAAGCAGGCGAGGGTTTACTTCAGCGTCCTGGGGGAAGAAAACCAGGTTGCACGGGCACAGGCGGGTATGGAGGGTGCCAAGGGCATCATCAAGCGGGAGATCGGCCTGCGGTTGTCCCTGCGGTATGTTCCTGAAATGAGATTCATTCACGACACATCACTTGCGGCAGGGAGTCATATGGAACGTATCCTCGACGGACTGAAGGATGATGCATAAGGAAGAAACTGAAAGCAGGATCGTGGACATTTTGCAACAGGGAAGAAGGTTCCTGATGACCACCCACATTGACCCGGATGCAGATGGCATCGGATCCATGCTCGGCCTCGGTTCCTCTCTGAGACGAGCAGGAAAAGACGTGATCATGGTGACCCAGGAACCGCTTGAGGCGCCGCTGCGCTTATTGCCGGAAGCCGACCAGATTGTCCAGGCTTTTCCGGCAGACAGTCAATTTGACGCGCTGTTCGTCCTGGACTGTGGAGAGCTCCAGAGAATGGGATCACTCCGTTCTCTGGCTGACCGGCAGGAAACCCTTGTCTGTATAGATCACCACAAGACAAATGATTTTTTTGCTGATATCAATCTGGTGGATCCAAAAAGCTCTTCCACCGGTGAATTGGTCTACCAGATTATCAAACGGACAGGGCTTCCTCTGGAGGGCGTGACCGCGAACAACCTTTTTGCGGCCATCCAGACGGACACCGGATCCTTCAGGTATCAAAATACGAGTGCTCGTGCCCTCAGGATAGCGGCAGAACTGGTGGATTGGGGCGCATCGCCCTGGGAGATCTCCAGGATCGTCCTGGAGGGGTATTCCGTTGCAAGGCTGAGATTGCTTCAGGCTGCCCTGGGGACGCTGGAATTTCACCAGGATGGAAAAATTGGTCTCATGACCATCACTTCCCGGATGTTCCAGGAGACCGGGGCACGACGCATTGATAGTGAGCGTTTTGTTGACTATCCACGCTTTGTCTCCGGCGTGGAGATTTCGGTGCTTATCCGGGAGGTGGAGAAAAAGGGCTTCAAGTTCAGTCTTCGGTCCAACAATCATGTTGATGTGGCAGACCTCGCAGCCCATTTTGGCGGGGGAGGGCATGCCAGGGCAGCCGGTTTTGAGCGCAATGGACCGATAGATGTGGTAAAGAGAGAATTTCTGAAGGAAGCGGTTCGGTATTTAAATGGGACATCCAGTTGACGGAATTCTCTTGGTGGACAAGGCGGAAGGGGAAATTTCATTCGATGTGATCAGGCGTATCCGCCAGGTCCTGCCGGGTCAAAAGATCGGCCATGCCGGGACACTTGATCCGCTGGCAACGGGCCTGCTGATCATCCTGTTGGGACAGGGAACAAAGCTTTCCCAATGGATCATGTCGAACAAAAAGGTCTATGAAGGGATGCTGCGGCTCGGAATAGAAACAGACACCCTCGATTCCACGGGAAAGATAACCGCTGAAAATCCGGTGCCGGCATTGACTTCTGATGATCTGGAAAAAGCCTGCCGAATGCTTCTGGGAGAAATCGAGCAGCGGCCGCCCCGGTATTCAGCGGTGAAAGTAAAGGGACAGCGCGCCTACCGGCTGGCGCGAAAAGGGGCATCATTCGATCTGCCCAAAAGAAGAGTGTTTGTAGAATCTCTGGAAGTGCTCTCCGCGGATTTTCCCTTTGTAACCTTACGCGTTCGCTGCTCTGCAGGGACCTATGTCCGGAGCCTGTTTGCGGACCTGGGAAAAAGCCTGGGGACCGGAGCCCACCTGACCGCACTCAGGAGAAAGGCAAGCGGGCCGTTTCTCGTGGAGAACGCCCTGGCTTCAGGGACGCTGGCCGGGGACTGCGATCCTGCGGTCCTGGAAAGAGAGGTGATTCCCCTGCACAAGGCCCTCCCCGGAATGGCGGAAGTGAAAGTGGATGGATCCCTTGCCCAAAGAATCAGGCAGGGGTATCAACCGGCCTGGAATGAGTTGCAGGATGGATTTTCTATGGAGAATGGGGTGAGCGGATATGTAAAGATTACGAGCAAGAATGAATTGATCGCTGTGGCGAGCGTGTATGAGGAGAAAACGCAGGGTATCAAATCGAAATTGGTAAGGGTTTTTCATTGAGCATGGGCATTTTTTTGGCAGCCATTATTGAGAGAAGGAGGAGCAAAAAGTGGTTCTAACGGCCGAAAACAAAAAAGAAATTATTGATAAATTTAAACTGCATGATAATGACACAGGGTCACCAGAGGTCCAGATTGCCCTTTTGAGCAATCGGATCAAATATCTGACGGATCACTTCAAAGTACACAAGAAAGACCACCACTCTAGGCGTGGTCTCTTGAAGCTGGTCGGACAGAGGCGCAGGCTTCTGAATTACTTGAAAAAGACCAATGTTGAGCGATACAGAATGATCATCAAAGAACTCGGCATCCGGAAGTAATTCGGGAATCCCGCGTGAACGTTTATTTCGTAAAGTGAAAGGAAGTACAGAAAAATGATACAAAATTGTTCCATGGAATTGGACGGGCGGAAACTCTATGTGGAAACGGGTCGCATAGCCAGGCAGGCCAGTGGTTCAGCAGTCGTAACCCTGGGGGAGACGGCTGTGCTTGTTACCGCTGTTTCCACAAACGAAGTGCGTGAAGGAATCGATTTTCTTCCCCTTACAGTTGAATACCAGGAGATGTCGTATGCCGGGGGGCGCATACCGGGAAATTTTTTCCGAAGGGATATGGGCCGGCCCAGCGAGAAAGAGACGTTGACTGCTCGTTTGATCGACAGGCCCCTCAGGCCTCTTTTTCCCGATAATTACCATTTTGAGACGCAGGTGATCGCATCAGTGCTGTCTACGGACAAGGAAAATGAGGGGGATGTGCTTGCAATTCTCGGGGCTTCAGCAGCGCTTGAAGTCTCAGATATCCCGTTTAAGGGACCCATTGCGGGTGTTCGTGTTGGGCGGATTGACGGCAAACTGGTTGCAAATCCCACGGTAAGCCAGCTGGAAAATGCTGATATCAACCTTATTGTAGCAGGAAACCGCAATGCCGTTGTCATGGTGGAAGGAGGCGGAAAATTCGTCTCTGAGGCAGACATGATTGATGCCATCTTTTTCGGGCATGAGGCTCTTCAACCCATGTTGGATCTGCAGGAAGACCTGAAAAAGACCGTGGGAAAAGAGAAGAGAATGGTTCCCGCGGTATCGCTTGACGAGGGTTTTCTTGCCCAAATTACACAGACTGCGACCCCTCTGATGCGGGAAGTAATAACCATCGCAGACAAGCTGGATCGCCAGAAGAAGAGGGAAGAAGCGCAACAGGCCGTCCTGGAACAGCTTGGTGGGGAAAATGAGGAAAGGCGCGCGACCATAAAAGACACGCTCCACGATCTGGAGCGTGAGATGGTGCGGAAAATGATCCTCAAAGACAACCGCCGGATCGATGGGCGGTCATTTACCGAGGTACGGCCCATAGAGTGTGTCGTGGGGATCCTTCCCCGAGTCCACGGCTCCGCCCTTTTTACCAGGGGCGAGACCCAGGCCATGGTCCTGACCACCCTGGGGACGGAGTTTGATGAACAGAAGATTGAATCCATTTATGGAGACCGTTTCAGGTCATTCATCCTCCACTATAATTTTCCGCCTTACAGCGTGGGCGAGGCGAAAAGACTCGGTGGGCCGGGCCGGAGAGAAATCGGCCACGGTGCCCTTGCCAGGCGTGCCCTGATACCGGTCATGCCCAACAAGGATGAGTTTGCCTATTGCACGAGGGTCGTCTCCGAGATCATGGAATCGAACGGTTCTTCATCCATGGCCACTGTTTGCGGTGCCTCGCTGTCTCTCATGGATGCCGGCGTTCCGATCAAGGAGCCGGTCGCGGGTGTGGCTATGGGGCTGGTCTCCGACAATGATAACATAGCAGTGCTCACGGACATTCTTGGTGACGAAGACCATTACGGCGACATGGATTTCAAGGTAACAGGTACCCGTGACGGGATCACCGCTCTGCAGATGGATATCAAAATGGACGGCATAACCAGTGGCATTCTGGGAAAGGCCCTGGAACAGGCCAGAGAGGCACGGCTGTTCATTCTCGAGAAGATGAACGCGGCCATCCCCAGGCCGAGAAAGCAGGTTTCCCAATATGCACCGGTTGTTATCCGGATGGAAATCAAGACGGAAAAAATAAGGTCTCTTATTGGTCCGGGTGGAAAGACGATTAAACAGATCACCGCTGATTCCGGCGCCCGTGTTGAAGTGGATGATGACGGGAATGTGGTTATTGCCGCGGCGGATCAGGAGAGTGCTGACGCGGCCATGGAGATGATCAACGAGATTGTCAAGGAAGCTGAAATCGGGAAACTCTACATGGGAAAAGTCCGGAAGATCATGGATTTTGGCGCATTTGTAGAGATCCTCCCCGGGACCGACGGCCTGGTACACATATCCCAGCTTGATCGAGGGCGGGTGGAAAAGGTTACGGATATACTGAAGGAAGGTGACGAGGTCCTGGTGAAAGTCCTCGACGTGGATGATCACGGAAAAATCCGTCTTTCGCGAAAGGCTGCACTGGGAGAGAATCCGGACGATGTATCATAAAACGGTCCTTGAAAATGGGCTCAGGATCATCTCGGAACAACTGGATCACCTGAAGTCGGTTTCTCTCGGCATCTGGGTCAATGCCGGTTCAAGAGATGAAGAGCCCGAGCAGAACGGCATATCCCATTTTATTGAACACATGGTATTCAAGGGGACGCACAACCGTTCCACGTTCCAGATTGCAAAAGAACTGGACAGCATTGGGGGTATGTCCAACGCCTTCACGGCAAAAGAGAATACCTGTTTCCATGCGCGGGTGCTCGGAAAACATTTTGACCGGCTGGCCGATATTCTCTCAGATATCTTTCTCCATTCCCTTTTTGATCCCCTGGACATGGAACGGGAGCGTCAGGTTATCCTCCAGGAAATCAGCATGGTGGAAGACAGCCCGGATGAAAATGTGCATGTCCTCCTGAACCGCCGGTTCTGGGAAGACCATCCCCTTGGATTGCCCATCCTTGGCACCAACGAGACCGTGGCGGCGATCCAAAAAGAGACCATTGTGGAGTATATGGGCCGGAGTTATGGACCGGAAAACGTTATCGTATCTGCCGCCGGGAATATTCAGCACGAGACCCTGGTATCGTATCTCAGGCCTCTTTTCGAGGAACTGGAGCCGGGAGGTGTGGCAAAAGACCGGGTTCCTCCCCGTTCAAATTCCGGGATTTCCTGTCAGGAGAAGGACCATGAGCAGGTCCACCTGTGCCTGGGCGCGGAAGCCCCGTCCATGAAGGATGACCGACGATACGCCTGTGCGCTCTTCAATGTGCTCCTGGGAGGGAACATGAGTTCCAGATTGTTCCAGGAAATTCGGGAAAAAAGGGGGCTCGCCTACAGCGTGTATTCGTTTCATTCCGCCTATTGTGATTCAGGGATGTTTGGTGTGTATCTCGCGACTGATAACGGCAACATCAATCCTGCACTCGAGACTATTCAGAACGAAATCCGGAAAATTCAAGAAGGCGACGTGACGACGGATGATCTCGTGGCGGCAAAAGAGCATCTTGTGGGAGGAATCTATCTTTCCTCGGAAAACCCCGATAACAGGATGATGCGTATCGCAAAGAATGAAATGGTTTTTCATCGCTACGTGAGCTATGAGGAACTGGTTGGACGTATGGAGAAGGTCACGATTGATGAGATCGTGGCGATAGCAGAAGATATTTTTCGCAAAGGCAAGGTTTTCGTGGCAACGCTCGGCCCTTTCAGCCGGGAAATGCTTGACGCTCAGCACCTGCAGTTTTGACAATCTTCTTGGGGAGTTGCAATGGACGGCGAACCAATCATTATCAAGGTAAAACGGTTGGATGGGCAGAATCGTTTGCCGTTGCCGGCCTATGTATCAGAAGGGGCATCGGGTTTGGATATCCGCGCGGCCGTGAAAGAACCGGTCGAATTGAAGCCGGGGGATATCCGATTGATTCCTACGGGTCTTGCCGTTTCTATCCCTCCCGGGTTTGAGGCCCAGATCAGGCCGAGGAGTGGCCTGGCCCTTCGCCACGGAATCGGCATGGTGAATGCTCCCGGCACCATTGATAGTGATTACCGTGGGGAAATCGGCATTGTCCTCATCAACTGGGGGAAGGCACCATTCGTGGTCCGAAACGGTGACAGGATTGCGCAGATGGTTATTTCCCGCACCTACCGCGCGAAAATTGTGGTGGCCGACGAACTGGATAACACTGAAAGGGGGACCGGTGGATTTGGCCATACCGGGAAAAACTAGGGAGGTGGAGTGAAAGCGTCTGGTGATGATGGGGACAGGTTCCTGCAGTTCTGCATACTGGCTTCGGGGAGTGGCGGAAATGCCTGTTATGTGGAAACAGCACACACCAGGATCCTGGTTGATGCGGGCCTGAGCGGCCGTGAGATCACCAGAAGGCTTACCCTGTTAGGCATCGCGGTTGAAGGTTTGGACGCTATCTTCCTTACCCACGAACATGGAGACCATATTCGGGGAGCGGGTCCGCTTTCACGTCGTCTTGGTCTCCCGGTTTATTTGACCAGGGGGACCCTGGAAAAGGGAGAGAAGTTCCTTGGAAAGCTTCCAGAGCCTGTAGTTATTCAGGCCGGTGAAGCAATAAGAGTAAAAGATATTCTGGTGGAGACCTTCACGAAGTGCCACGATGCATCTGATCCCCTCGGACTGGTCTGTTGTTCCAACGGGAAGCGGTTCGGTATGGCAACTGACCTGGGCAGGAGCACACGGGTGGTGGAGGAACATCTGAAGGGGTGCCAGGCGCTTCTCCTCGAGTTTAACCACGATCCTGTTATGCTGGAAGAGGGGCCCTATTCCCTTGATCTGAAGAAGAGGATCA
>JAFDGR010000112.1 GCA_019309145.1 Deltaproteobacteria bacterium
TGGTCCTGTTTTTCATAGAGGTATGCCTCTTTCATTGCTGTCTCCTCCTTGCAATGAAGTCATGACTCCCGGAGCAGTCAAACGGCATATTCCTGAAGCTACGCTCCCTCCGTCGTCCATGACTCCGGTCGCTGCGGATTTCGGCACTTCCACTGTCCTGTTCCAGGGCCGAAATGACGCCGCTTCAGAAACATCCCATTCGCCTGCTTTTGTGACAAAGTTTTCCCGGAGAATGGGAGAGACTTTTTCAGTTTCAGTTCAATTTCGTTGTTCATAGGCTGCCGCGTGCAATATATATCAGTTTCAAAAGGTCTCAGGTCCTGGAAGGCCTTGGCACCTATCACACCATGGCCCGCTTCTTTCAACCTGGTTTTGAGGGGCATATTCTGGGTCTTAACGGTATAGACCAACGTTGCCGAGAGGCAGAGAAAAGAAGCAAAGGGAAGGTATTTTCCCGCGAACATGCTTGCCTGGCCGAGAGATGCCCCGTGACGCTGTCCCATGATCGGAGGAATACAACTCCAGGAAAGAGGCACGGGGCCATATGCCATTCTTAGAAATGATTTGATCTCCCAGAGGTTGAAAAATCGCGCGTGACGAAACAGGGGATCGCCGAAATACCCCTGAATCCTCCGTTTAACCCCGTCGCAGGAGAGGGTATTCATGACTCCCACAAGGACCTTCTGTCTTGCGACCCGCCCTGCCTCCCTGATGGCCGGGAGCGGATCGTCCAGGAATTCCAGGGTGTGAATCATGACGGCGTAATCAAATTCGTTATCGTCAAAGGGAAGGTCTTCCGCCATCCCCAATTTGAGGGTGCAGCGGTTGCCGAGCCTTTCTTTGGCCCTTTGTATCATATGAGAGGAGGCATCCATGCCGCTGATATCCAGCCCGAGCCTGTTGAGCAGGAGGAGATGATTCCCCGAGCCGCAACCGATATCGAGCACCCGGTCTCCCGCTTTGGGATCAAGAAAGCGGGGCAGGATCGTTCCCAGGGACCGGTCGAACTCCTGTCCCTGCCTGGAGCGGTACCAGGTATCATACGCATCGGCGCTTTTTCTATCGAAAATGAGTCCCATACACACCATATCTCCGGATGCCTGCTCCCGGGATTCCGGGCGGTGGCATACGCTCATGGACGAGGGGAGGAGGTCCCGGGCGCGAGGTTTCCTGCACAGTGGAATACTTGGCACCGTGCATGCGGCGCAGGAGTTGAGCCGGGGAACGGGTTCCGCATTGGGTGAAATACTGTTGCTAGATTCCGATGATATTGTACTTTGAAATCAGTCTGGATAAATACGTTCGCTGAATGCCCATCACCTTTGCCGCTTTGCTCCTGTTTCCCCCCGTGTTCTGGAGGTTCAAGGTCACAAACTCTTTCTTAAAATGATCCAGGGCTTCCTTCAGGGTAAGACCGAATTCGAGCCCTGAGGGTGCGGCCTTGATCCCGGTAATCGGGAGGTCTTCAGAAACGACCTCCTGGCCATTTCCCATCACGACGGCGCGCTCCAGGGCATTACGCAGCTCCCTGACATTCCCCGGCCAATCGTACTCGAGCATTTTTTTCATGGCCTGGTCGGAGATTTTCATGCCCGGGGATCCATTTTCGATGCTGAATTCCTCCAGGAAATAGTTGGCCAGGAGAGGAATATCCGCTTTTCTTTCCCGGAGCGGTGGTATATTGAGTCTCACCACGTTCAGGCGATAATACAAGTCCTCTCGAAAACGACCTTCCGCTACCTCCTCCGCAATGTTCCTGTTGGTGGCGGAGATGACCCGCACGTCCACCGATATGGATTTGTTTCCGCCCACGCGGTAAAATATACCTTCCTGGAGCACACGCAAGAGCTTTGCCTGCATCCCCGGGGTCATTTCTCCGATTTCATCCAGGAATATTGTCCCTTCGTCAGCCAGTTCAAACTTTCCCGCGTTTCGAGCCAAAGCGCCGGTAAAGGCCCCTTTTTCATAGCCGAAAAGCTCGGCTTCCAACAATGTTTCCGGAAGGGCCGCGCAATTGAGGATGATCATGGGCTTGTCTTTCCTGGGGCCGGCCCGGTGAATGAGCCGGGCGAGGAGTTCCTTCCCCGTTCCACTCTCTCCCACGAGGAGAGTGGTCGTCTTGGAATTGGCCACCTTAAACGCGTCTGACAGCACTTTCTGGAAAACCGGGCTGTCCCCGATGATTTGGTACTTGGTCTCCAATTCCTCTCTGAGGTCCCGGTTTTCTTTCTTGAACTGGTCAAATTTTCTGGCGTTGCTGATGGCGAGGGAGGCGAGTTGGGCAAAGACAGTGAGCGTGTTCATGTCTTCTTCCCGGATGGCACTCCCGTCCTCTTTATCGATGATTTCAACAACCCCGATGACTTGGCCGTCCATTTCCATGGGAACACAGGCAATGGATTTGGTTTCAAATCCCGTTGACTCGCTTATCACCTTGTACCATCTCGAATCTTTTGTTACATCGGGGATGAGTAACGGTTCGCCTTTCTGTGCCACATATCCGGCGATCCCCTGGCCCATGTCGATTTCATATTTGCGAACTTCTTCCTTTTTTTCTCCCGTCGCCACTTTAAAGTAGAGCTTCCGGGTCTTGGGATCCAGCAGGAGGAGGGAACTTGCCTTGGCCTTCATCATGCGGGTCGCACTGTCAATGATGAGTTCCAGGAGGTGGTCCAGGTCCAGGACCGATGAGACCCAGTTGGAGATCTCCTTCAGCCGATCAATGGGAGTGTACGATTCGGAAATTGTCTTACGCATAGGCAACCCTGCCGGTCTCCATTTCTACCTGTATCTTTTTTGTCACATTACCAAAGATCCATGGGAATGTATAGCAAAATTCTCCTGCTGGCATATTCATCTGGGAGGATTCTGTTTGTTTTTGTTCGCGAATTCTTGGACTGCTTTTCTGTGTTCCGGGGTCTGGGTCAGGAGCGCGAGCTGGGAAGACATGTAGTCAAGGTGGCCCCGGAGATCGGAATGAAGTCCATGGTAGACAGCACGCTTCACGGCCCTCAGGGATTCAAGCGGCCATTCGGCCATCTTGCCGGCATACTCAAACGTATCCTCAAGAAGACGTTCCGGGGGCACGACGGCCTGCACCAGGCCGAGGTTGAATGCTTCTTTCATCGTTACAACACGGCCGGTGAGAAGGATATCCAGCGCCCGGGTAGTGCCGATACATCGGGTCAGAAAGTAGGCGCTCCCATTTCCGGGGGCAAGCCCGATTTTGACATAGGTCGCGCAAAACGTGGCCCTTTCGCTTGCGATGCGGAGATCGCATGCCAGGGCCAGGTCAAAGCCCCCTCCATGGGCGGGGCCGTCTATGGCGGCAAGAATGGGCTTGTCGATATCCTGCATCAGCAAAGGGAGTCGCTGGACATGGTCCCAGAGGAACCGTTTCATATCCCAGGAAGCGAGCTTGCCATCGGCCATGTCCTTGACATTTCCCCCGGAGCAAAAGGCGTCTCCCTACCCGCTGAGGACAATCACCTTTATTCGTGGATCAGAACGGGCATCATGAAATGCTTTGGAAAGGCTTTTCACCATTGCGTCGGTAAAGGCGTTCCGCGTATCCGCCCGGTCAAGCTTGATGGAAGCGATTGCATCGGATTTTGCATAAATGATATCGGGAAATTCCATGTTTCCTCCCCCATGATCTCCCTGGATGGACAGCACGGGTTACGTATCTTTCAATGAATCAAATCGCGTGGTTTCTGTCAAGGCGGTAATTGTCGACACTGGCATGCTTATTGCCTCATTCAGGCTTTCAAACGGGCATACCTGTGGTCGGCGGGGAAAAGTGTCTTCATTCTTGACACAGAGCGCCACCATTTTGTCGCAGCCCGGCAGAAAGCAGGAACTTTGAGTATGGCCAAACGAGAACAGGAAGAAGAAGCGCAGAACACCAATGCCTGGCTCACCACGTACACGGACTTGATGACGCTCCTGCTTACTTTTTTTGTGCTCCTCATCAGCATTTCCACCATCGATGCCAACAGAAAACGAGAGGCCCTGAATTCTCTCATCGGCGCCTTCGGCTTCAAACCCGGAGCGCAGTCCGTACTGGGGAAAGAAAACGGTATGAACGTGACCATGGGATCTGCTCCCATGGTGAAAGAGAAAGTTGACTTTAATCAGTTACAGAATGTGGCATTTCAAAACGGCCTGGACGCTGATGTCGAGGTCAGGCGGGAGCGGGAAAAAATTATCATAAGCCTGTCAAAAAAGGTGCTTTTTGAGCGAGGTTCCACAAAGATAAGGCCCGAGAGCAGGAAATTTCTGGCAGAAGTGGGAAAGGTGCTCAGAGGAGTTCCGGGACTGATCGAATTCAGGGGTTTCGCGGATGAGGCGGAAGTGATTTTTGATCCGGATCCCATGAAACGCGCCATGTATCTTTCAGCATAACGGGCCATGACTGTTTACGGGTTTTTCAAGGGGGAGAACCGGATCCCCATGAAAAAAATGGTTGCACACGGATTCGGGTACCGGAAAAAGAAAAAAGAGCTTGAAGCGGGGGAAAAAGTGCAGGACAACCAGGTGGAAATTATCTGTGATTACCGGGCAAAGATCCCGTATCGCCTGCGGAAGAGGCCCCGGAACAGGAATATACTCCTGGACTTCAAGGGATTCCTCTTCAAGTTGAAAGGTGAATAAGATGGGGAGTAACAGGAGGAAAAAAGGCGGCAAAGGAGAAAAAACAGACACGACTGCATGGATGGTCACTTTTTCAGACCTGTCAACGCTCCTTCTCACCTTTTTTGTGTTGCTCCTTTCCATGTCATCCATGAACAAATTGAAAATGAAAAGCATGTTTCATAATTTTACCAGCAGCTGCGGGATCTTGGCCTTCAAGGAATACGGGGAGATCGCCCGCCCAAGGGAGAGCCTGATAGAGGGGATAACCGAGACCCTGAGAGACACGCTCGTTGTCAGGAAAAACGAGGACCGCTATGAAAAGGTCGATATAACCTCGGATGTTCCCGAAAAACTGTTCAGCGGAGCCAGCGGCTCCCTCGTGTATCAGAATGTGGAGGGGGGGTTCAAGCTTGTCTTCGGGCAGGAGCTCTTGTTCAATTCAGGGAGCGCTGAAATAAAACAGCAGGCAAAACCGGTTCTTGCAAAAATAGCCCGATTTATGAGGATCACCAGCTACCAGATCTACATTGACGGCTACACGGACAATGTGCCCATCCATACTGAGAGCTATCCATCCAACAGGGAGCTCTCACTTGCTCGCGCGTATGCCGTGATGCACTATTTCATGGAAGAGGAAAAAGTGCCCGCGGAGAGCATCGGCCTGGCGGGGTACGGTGCTTTACGCCCGATAGCCACCAATGCTACCGAGGCCGGGCGGGCAAAGAACCGCCGGGTGGAGATGGTTTTCAAGGACCAGAAGTATTTTTGACCGGTCTTTCTTCTTTTCATGGTTCATTTTTTTCGGAATAGCAGCCGAATGGGAGTATGTATAAGACCGAAATGATCCCTGAGCTGGTTTGATAAAAAGCGTTCGTAGGAAAAATGGACCATATCCGGCCTGTTTACGAAAACCACAAAAGTCGGCGGCTTTGTGTTGCTCTGGGTGGCATAAAAGAACTTCAGAAAGCCCCGCCCGATCCTTGGGGGCGGGTGTTTTTGGATCATTTCGGCCATGGCCTTGTTAACTTCGGCTGTACGAACCCGGCGGGAATAGTCTGCATAGACAAGGTCGATTTTTTCAAGAAGCCGCATAACCCGTTCACCGGTAAGCGCGGAAAGACGTACCACGGGAGCAAAAGAGACAAACTTTAACCGACGTTCCATTTCACTTTCCAGAAACGCCCGCTTTCGCTGGTCCCTTTTCACGAGATCCCACTTGTTGACAGCCAGCACAATGCCTTTTCCCTTGTCCAGCGCGTATCCACAGATACGGGCATCCTGCTCGGAGATCTCACGTTCCGCGTCAAGGAGTATCGCTGCGATATGGCAGCGGTCGAGGCTCCTGAGAGCCTTGATGATGGAGAATTTTTCAATCCTCTTCTTGACTCTTGATTTTCTCCTGATCCCCGCGGTATCGATGAGAAGATATTTTTTCCCCTGCCAGGTGAACGGGGTATCAACCGAATCCCTGGTCGTACCGGGAAGATCACTTACCACGAGACGGTCATGGCCGAGTATGCGGTTGATAAGGGAAGATTTCCCCGCGTTCGGTCTCCCCAGGACCGATATCCTGATCTGTTCTTTATCTTCCCATTCTGGAGGTGTTTGGGGAATATCGGCGGTTACCGCCGCCAGGAGGGTCTTCACCCCGTACCCGTGAGCGGCGGACACGGAGAGAACAGGTTCGATACCGAGCCGGTAGAATTCCATGGAGAGGTGCTCAAGTTCCGGTCCGTCTATTTTGTTGACCGCGAGATAAACTTTTTTTTTCGTCCGCCGCAGGATGTCCGCCATTTCTTCATCGCCCGGCATTATCCCCTGACGGCCGTCCACCAGGAAGATAATCCCGTCTGATTCTTCGACCGCACGGAGCACCTGTTCGCGGACCATTCCCAGCAGGGGATCCTGTCCGAGATCCTCAAATCCCCCGGTATCAACAAGCGTGAATGAAATATTGTCATGGACGATGGTGGCGTAAAGGCGGTCCCTGGTGACACCGGGCGTATTGTCCACCAAGGCATCCCTGGACCTGGAGAGCCGATTGAAGAGAGTGGATTTCCCCACGTTGGGGCGTCCCACAATGGCGATGATCGGGCTCATGGGAGAAGAAAAGCCTCGATGTTATGCGTTTTTGGGGAGATTCCTGCTCACAATATGAGCCAGGTCATGCATTCTCAAGGGTTTTTCGAGGAGAGCGAGTGCAAATCCTTCTTGGATGGTTTTTTTCGCCCGTACATCCGAAGGATTCCCGGTCAGCACAAGGATCCGGGCATCCTGATCGTAAGATTTAATTTTCCGGCTGGAATCATACCCATTCATGACCGGCATATTCATATCCATGATGACCAGGTCAGGAGAAAATTCCTTGTATTTTTCCACCCCTTCCAGGCCATTGGAAGCCTTATCAACCCTATAGGGTCCTTCTAACTCAAGCGCTTCACAGAGCAGGGCGGATAATGCAGGCTCATCATCGACAATGAGTATTTTGCGGGGTTCCATGTCGCCAGTTCCCTCCTTTGTTCTTACCGACAAACCTGAGGCATCTAAAAATACGGTTGCCGAGCTTTTTTCTATAACTGTTTTGGGGGAGCATGTCAAGCGCTAATAACAATATGTTGTGTAGTTCATTGATCAGGACGTTCTATATTGTATTATTTTTCATAAGGCAGAGGATAATATTAGCCCTTGACTAACCACACGAATGCGGATAATTTCAAGAACAGCAGCCATCCGGGAATCGAGGGAGTCTGGGTGGATGTGGTTGCGTAAAGAGGTTTACCGGGGAAAAGATGGAAATGCCAACAAAGTATATCATTGTGACGGGCGGTGTGCTTTCCGGGCTCGGAAAGGGGATTGCCGCCGCTTCCATCGGTCACCTGCTTTCCTCCAGGCTGAAGATTATTCCCATAAAATGTGACGGCTATTTGAATGTGGACCCCGGTACCATGAATCCCTTCGAGCATGGGGAAGTGTTCGTCCTTGACGACGGGGGCGAAGTGGACATGGATTTCGGCCACTACGAACGTTTCCTCGGCGTCACGTGCAAAACAAAATGGAACCTGACCATGGGCAAGGTGTTCGACATGGTCCGAAAAAAAGAACGCCGGGGAGATTACCTGGGTAAAACGGTGCAGTACATTCCTCACGTTACCGATGTTATCAAGCGCCACATTTTTGAGGTGGGCCGTGAGGAAGGTGCTGACCTCCTGATCGTTGAAATCGGAGGGACCGTTGGGGATATCGAGAATGAACTTTTCCTGGAATCCATGCGGCAGATGAAAGAAGATGTGGGCAGAGAGAACATCCTTTACGTCCACCTTACTTATGTGCCCATCCCCTATGGCGTCAATGAACAGAAGTCAAAACCCACCCAGCAAAGCGTCAACCTTTTGAAGCAGCGGGGTATTTTCCCGGATATCATTATTGGAAGATGCTCTGAATTCCTCACCAAAGAGATACGGGAAAAAATTTCTTCCTTTTGCGATGTGGAACCCGAAGCGGTCATCACCGGTCTCGATGTGGAGGACATCTATGAGATCCCGGTCATTTTCGAACAGGAGCGACTCCCTGAAATTGTCCACAAAAAGCTCAATATTTACAGCCCGCCGGATCTGAGAAAATGGAAGGAGCTGATCGGCAACCTCAGAAATCCCAAGCATTCCATTCAGGTTGCCATGTGCGGAAAGTACACCAAGCTGGAAGATTCCTATGCCTCTATCATCGAATCTTTCAATCACTGTTCGGCTCATCTGGGATGCAAGATCAATGTGAAGTGGGTTGAAACCACTGATCTCCATGATACAGCCTTTATGGATGAAGTGGACGGTGTGATTGTGCCGGGAGGTTTCGGTTCCCGCGGCACAGAAGGGAAGATCGAGATCATCCGGGTGGCCCGGGAAAGGAACATCCCTTTTCTTGGTCTCTGCCTGGGGCTGCAGCTTGCCGTTATCGAGTTCGCGAGACACGTGTGCGGCCTTACGGGGGCGAACTCGACTGAAATTGACCCGGACACGGACCATCCGGTCATCGATGTGCTCCCCGAGCAGAAGGACGTCACTGAAAAAGGAGGGACCATGCGGTTAGGGGCGTATCCGGCCGTCCTGAAAGAAGGAACCGTGGTGCGAAGGCTTTACGGGACAGAAACGGTCTCTGAACGGCATCGGCACCGCTACGAGGTAAATCCTGCTTATCACGAGACCATTCGGGAGAAGGGGATGGTCTTCTGTGGAACCTCTGCGGATGGGCGGCTGGTGGAGTTCATTGAATTGCCCGACTTGAAATTTTTCGTGGCCACACAGGCCCATCCTGAACTAAAATCAAGGATGGAAAGGCCCGCGCCGCTGTTCTACGGGTTTGTGAAGGCGTGCTTGGATGAACAGGCTGTTGAAGGAAGATAGCGGGCAAGATGGCCGTTTATGGGTGGTCACGAGTTGATGTCCCATGGGATGGTGGGTGAACCATGGGGCTTTTTTGTATGATTGAGAGAGGCTGAAGCTTGACGGGAATGATGTCCAGGGTTGTTGATTTGGAAGAAGGCCGCCTGGTTATCGCGGCAAAAAAGGGCTTCAGGAACTGGGTGAGCCATTTCGGAGAAAACTTCGGGGTGCACACGAAGTTGTCGGATGTTTCTCTGCCCACCCTTTCCTACCTGGCACAGGCAAAGGACAAGGGGACTTTTTACCTGTACGATCTCATCATGAACCTTGAATCTTTAGGGTCCGGGTTTGATTTCAATGAGATCAGCGCGAAAAGCAAGATGGCGGTGATTGATCGATACCTTTTTCTGCTGGACCGGATACGATTTGAATGCATGAAGCGCCTGGGCTGGGTGGATCACTATCCGGGGGAGGAGTTGAGTATCGTTGAACTCATCACCCGGTTTGAGGAAGTGGCTCCGGGCCTGCAGGCAAAAGTCCCCACCCTCAACCCGGCACATCCGGGCTACAAACAGTTTTCCTCATTGCACGCATTTGATCAGGAGGCCTATATCAGGAGGCTTATCCCCATGGTTCTGAAAAAACTACAGGACTAGTCGGTGACCTTGAAAACCTTGTCGTTTTCCCGGACCCGTTCTTTCACCTTGATACCCACGAGGTCTCCAACCTTTGCTTCTTCCACGGCCTGATTGTCAATTTCCATGCTCTTTATTTCTTCAGTGAAATCAGTTGTGTGCCCCTTATACCGCAAAACGTCCCCGACTTTTATGACACCATTTGTAATCTCCAGGGCGGCCACACTGGGCTTGGAAAAAAACTTAACGATCACGGCAACTTGTTCTTCAGGCATGGTGATACCTCCTCACTAAAGATGAGAGTAACCAAAATGAGCTTAATATATATCATCTCCTTTAAAGCGTGTCAAGAAATCTGTGAATACAGAAAAGTTGCCCCTGCGGCGATCCGAAAATTGTATTGAAGCCTCTCGGCCGTTGGGCTATGATAAAAACATGGAAACATATAAACAAAGGCTGGCACAGGTGCTCGCAGAAACAGGGGCTCTTTTTTTTGCCCGGGATCTTGTTTTGAAAGATGGGCGACCGACGCCCTATTTCGTGAACATGGCCATGTTCAAGACCGGTCGCCTGAGCCTCGAACTGGGCTCCTTTTTTGCGGGGATGATGATGTCCAAAGGATTGGCTGAGCATACAGATATCATCCTTGGCCCTTCTTACAAGGGAAGCGCCATTGCCCTGGCTGCGGCCATATCCCTGTGGCAGGAATACGGTCGTGATATGCTTTTTGAATACGACCGGAAAGAGGCAAAGACCCATGGCGAGGGAAGTGTATCGGGGAGCATCTTTGTAAACAGGAGTTTCTTTGATGGATGCCGAGTTTTCATCGTTGACGACGTGGCGACGTCTATGGGTACGAAATACGATCTGCTGGAGAAGGTGGAGAAACAGGCCTTTGCCCTGGGTATCAATTGCCGGGTGACGGGAATCGGAATCGGGGTTGACCGGGAGCAGGTTACGGCGGTTTACGATGAAAGCGGAAAGGCGATTCCGGGCAAAAGAGGAAAAGATGCCATACGTGATTTTGTTGAAAAGAGCGGTGTCCCTGTTTATGCGGTTGCCGGCATCCGGGAAATAGTGGAATTCCTTTACCGGGAAAAGGTGCCTGTCCTGATCAACGGGGAAAAAAGACCCATTGATGAACAAACAAAGAGGATCTTTGATTCCTACCTCGAAATGTATGGGGCGTCCAGGTGAGCGACTGCTTTCCCCGTGAAGGTGCGACCATGACCAATTTGAATCATACGGCGGAGATCATCAAAAAGATCCTTCTTTCAAGAGAACCAAGAAGGATTCGGGTGGGCGGGAACTCCCTGCGCCATGCCGGTGTCCTGATCCCTCTTTTCGAGAGAAAGGGGAATTTACTCGTCCTTTTCACCAAGCGAACAGATACGGTCGAACATCACAAGGGACAGATTTCCTTTCCGGGGGGAGCCGTTGATAAAGCCGACCGCTCTTTTCAGGAAACTGCTCTGCGGGAAACCCGGGAAGAAATAGGCCTTGGAGATGAATTCATCGACGTATTGGGCCCGGTGGATGACACCATGACGCTTGTATCCAATTTTCTCATTCATCCGTATGTGGGATTCCTGCGATCAGGGTATGCGTGCTCGGTGAATCCCGGGGAGGTGGAAGAAGTGTTGGAAGTTCCCCTGTCCGTGTTTCATCCTGGATACGCAAGGATGAAAGACTACACCTTTGAGCACGAGGGAAAATCGTTTCAGGCACCGGGGTATGAATACGAGGGTCATGTGATCTGGGGCGCCACTGCAAGGATCATGGAAAACTTTATGCATATCCTGGGAGACAAAATACCCTTGCCTCCCCTGGAAAAATAGGATATACGTCTAGCAGTCGGGACGTGGCTCAGTCTGGTAGAGCACCGCGTTCGGGACGCGGGAGTCGCTGGTTCAAATCCAGTCGTCCCGACCATTTTACAAGCTGATTTTTATAGTGACAGAAGGGAATTAGGCATACTGCTTTTTTCCCTTTTATCGTTATGGGACAGACAGTCCTCACCAGTTCCTCATTCTTCTTGTCCCAATGAGACATAATGACGATTTCGTGCTCTCGAAACTGGTTAGCATTGTATTGATTTTCCATGTCGAGTTTCCTGTTCATCTTGTATCAAACGCCAGAGCCTTCAGTACCACAAAGGCCCCGGGAACGATTTCAAGGTGGCTGTCCTCTGCATGAATTACCTGAAGACACACCGCAGGGGTAAACTCGAATTTTGATTACTCATAAGGCTTGTCTCTTAAATTGAATAAGACATCATTTTCCCAGTAGCACTGTTCCAATTTTTCCTGGTGCTGTTTCAAGGCATCCCCTTGCCGGCTGGCAAGTTCATGGACCAGATAATTGATTAGACAGGACAATGGTGTGGGGCTGCCCAGGTAGGGAATGTTCTTGGAAGGGGCAACCAGTTGATGGTCGGCAAATTGAAGTACGGGACAGGAGGCGCCATCGGCGATGACTACCAAGGTTTGCCCCAAATGCTTCACCAGTTTACCCAATCGAATCAACTCGTTTGGGTAACGGGAAGTGGCGATGATTACTGCGACACTTTCTGCCGGGGCAATGACCAGCCAGTCGATGGTTGTGCGGTCGCTTCCCTTCATTATCCGAATGTTTCCCCGGACTTTGGTCATGGCCCAACCCATATAATAGGCCAATGTATAGGAAAGCCTTGAACCGATGATGTGAATTGGAACACGACGGTCTAAAACCTCCACTACCGGCCTCATTTTCTCAACGTCAAGGGAGCTGTATAGCTGCTGGAGATTGTCGATCTCATCAGAGATTGTGCGCCTGAAACGCAGCGCACTGGGTGCCTTCATGTCGGAGATATCCAGCCTGTCCAAAAGG
>JAFDGR010000372.1 GCA_019309145.1 Deltaproteobacteria bacterium
TTTTTTTTCTAGCATAATGGGGGGAAAAGTCAATAATTTTGAATCGAATGAGGGGATCTTCAGCGATGAGTATCTGGCCCATTCGATTTTTTCTCGTGTGGAGGAGCAGTGGATTACCGGGAAAAATGTCCTGAAAAGAAAATAATTCATTGATTTAGCAGAGAGGATTCCCTATATTATAAAATCAGCAAAATTTTGGAACAATTTGTGAAGCAGTGGCTCCTCAGGGGAGTGGGCCGAAACGAGTGGGGATGTAGCTCAGTTGGGAGAGCGGTACGTTCGCAACGTACAGGTCGGGGGTTCGAATCCCCTCATCTCCACCACCCTTCGCATTGAACACAGCGAAATGCGAAGGGTGCCGCGGCGGAGCCTCTCAAGCGAAGCCGGGCAAAGGGCAAAGGGCACCGGGGGAATCCGCTCGGAGAACCGGGAGTCGGGTTACAGCGAAATGCGAAGGTTGCAGTGGTCCTGAATTGAACTGCGCTATCGAAGGAGACCGATGTCAAGACAAGCTGAGATTCATAGGAAGACCAAAGAGACCGACATCCGATTCAGGATCGACCTGGATGGCCAGGGTCAGTGCGATTCACGCACGGAAATCCCTTTTCTGGACCACATGTTCAGCCTGGTGGCGGCTCATGGGTTTTTCAATCTTGCAATCAATGCCAAGGGAGATATCCAGGTCGATAACCACCATACAGTCGAGGATCTGGGCATCTGTATGGGAAAGGCATTAAAACAGGCCCTCGGAGAAAGAAAAGGCATCAGCCGCTATGGTGATGTGACGGTTCCCATGGATGATGCCCTGGCAAGAGTCGTGCTGGATGTGTCCAATCGTCCTTTTCTTTCCTACCACGTGGAAGTCCCGGGGGGCATGACCGGCACGTTTGATATACGGCTTTTGAAAGAATTTTTCCGGGCCCTGACCAATCACGGCGGGATCACGATGCACATAGATCTTCTTTCAGGTGAAGACCCACATCATGTGGCGGAAGCCATCTTTAAGGCATTTGCAAGGGCCCTCGACCATGCCACCAGCCTGGAAAGCAGGCTCAGCGGCGTGGTTCCCTCCACCAAAGGAATCCTGTAGCCCAAGGGCGACTATCATGCTGAAGCGATCTTTCATTTTTTCTTGTTGGCCCTTTCTTTTTGCCGCAGCGATTCTCTTTTTATTGACCGGGTGTGGGGGAAATCGTCCCCCGGTCCCGGAAAAACCCGCTTTTCAGGGTACTGCAAAGATCGCAATTGTCGGTTTCAGGGCGGCCCTTGATGAAGGGGAGCTCCCCCATACGGTCCGGGACCCCCTTTCTGGCGCGGTCTTCAGGGCTGAACCGGTGCCACCCGATGTGGTTCGAGACATGACCAGGGAGCTTTTTGAGCGGTTGAAAGCGCGGGGCGGCCAGGAAGTACTGCCCCCGGGCCAGGCCCTTGGCGCTTACTCCAGCCTTGCTTCCGGGGATATGAAACTTGCGCTCCTTCCCGCAAAGATGCTCCAGGAGATTGGAAAGATGCTGGGTGCTGATCTTGTTCTGGCCGGATACCTCTATCGGTGGACAGAACGGCGGGGTACGGAGTACGCGGTAAAGCGGGCGGCTTCAGTAGCCTTCAGCCTCCAGTTGGTGCGGGTAACAGATGGGAGGATCATCTGGAAAGGAAAATTTGATAAGACCCAACGTTCCCTCTCGGAAAACATTCTGGATCTGAAGACGTTTCTGGGAGGAGGAGGACGGTGGATGTCCGCGAGGAAGCTCGCTTGTCTTGGCCTTGACCGATTGCTTGCCGAGATGCCCTGAAGGAGAATGTTTGACCGTGCTGGTTATCCCTGCCATTGATGTCAAAGGAGGGCGATGTGTTCGACTGAAACAGGGTATCATGTCAGAGGAAACGGTTTTTTCCGTCCACCCTGAAGAAATGGCCCTCCGCTGGTTTCAGGCCGGGGCCGAGCGGATCCATGTGGTTGATCTGGATGGCGCTGTCCAGGGGCGTCCCGCCAATATGGAGACCATCAGGCGGCTTGTGGAGACCGTTCCCATACCTGTGCAGCTTGGGGGAGGAATACGGGATAGGGAAATTTTAGAGACCTATTTGGACATGGGTATTGCCCAGGTGATCCTCGGAACCGTCGCGTGGAAGAATCCCGCATTTGTGAGAGAGATGTGCGCTACTTTCCCGGAAAAAATCATTCTCGGGATTGATGCCAAAGAAGGACGTGTTGCTGTGGAGGGATGGACCGAGGAAACAGACCTGGACCCAGTTCAAATGGCCAAACAATTCGAGGAGGACGGCGTATACGCAATTATCTATACTGATATTTC
>JAFDGR010000113.1 GCA_019309145.1 Deltaproteobacteria bacterium
TGAGGGTGACATCTACAGCATTGAAATCAATCCCCTGACCGGACAGGCAACACTCTATGAGAGCTATATCGACCAGGAAGAGAACATGTAGCGGCTTCACCCTGGTGGAGCTGCTGGTATGTCTGGCTCTCATGGCCATAACCTTTGTGTCCGTGTTTCGTCTCCAGGCACAGAACCTGGAGATCCAGCGGGAGGCACGCTTCATTACCGAGGCCAAGTACCTTGCCCAGGGGCGACTCGCGCGTTTGTACGCCGGTGGTATGGCCGACGTGGGAAGCAGTTCAGGTGAATTCGGTTCCCCGTTTCATGGCCTGGCCTATGAAGAGGAGAGGGAGGAAGTAGCCGGTCAGAAGAATCTTTACAAGGTGCGGATCGTAGTCCACCGGGCCGCTCAAGACGGAGACCAGCAGTATGTGCTGGAAACATATGTGTTTCAAAGCACAGATTGATTGGAAGCGAATGCATTGGAACGGTAGCGTAAGAGGAGAGGGGTTTACGCTTCTCGAAGTGCTTGTTTCCATGGCCATTCTGGCGGTGGTAATCACGGCCGTGTACGAGGCGTTTGTTTCTAATGTAGGCTCGGTCAAGGCTGCGCGCCAGGGCGAGCAGGTCAACCAGACGGCGAGGATCGTTCTGGAACGTCTCTCGCAGGACTTGATTTGCGCTGTTGTGGATTCCCCGAAAAAGCCGGAAAAGGTGAAGCTGGGAATGGTTTGCGAAGACAGGGAGGAGGAGGGGCATGCGGCAGATCGGATTGATTTCACGAGTTTCAGTCATGTGAATGGGCTGGGGGCTGGCCCGGCGACAGACCTTTGCGAAATCGGCTATTCCATGGAAAAGGATCCTGACGGAGAAGGCTTTATTCTCTACCGGAGAGATTCGGCACCTCCGGATGATGACCTCTTGAACGGCGGCCGAAGGTTTCAACTTGCGAGGAATGTGGGCGGGCTGAATTTTCGCTTTGAGGACGCCGAAGAACAGGATGTGGATTCATGGGATACCTTTGCGGGGGAAAAAAAGGGAGTGCTTCCTTGCCTGGTTACGATAGAACTTACCGTGCTGGACGATGAGGGCAAAGGGCATTTTTTTGTCACCTCGATCCATCCCGCCCTATCCCCGGCAAGAGGAGGAGAGTAGCTTATGAATCAGGAGGGCGTGGCATTACTTCTGACGCTGCTCATTATTTTCACGCTGGTGGGGTTGACCGTCGGCTTTTCACAGGAATCGAGCGTTGAATTGAACCTTGCGGGGTTCGCGCGCGATGAGGCCCGGGCCACTGCGGCTGCCCGAGCAGGTTTTGCTTTTGCGCTTTCCGTCCTGAAAGCAGATGATCCTGAAACGGACAGCCTGCGTGAAGATTGGGGCTCATTCGGAAAAGATATTCCCTTGCAACATGGACCTGAAATAACGGTTACCGGCTTCATGAGAGATGAGAATGGCAAGATAAATGTCAACACGTTGCTGACGAAAGAGGGAACAATCGATCCAGCCGGACGAAAAAGAATAGAAAGATTGTTTGCGCTCCTGGGACTTGGTGAGGAACAACTGGATCCGCTGCTGGACTGGTTGGATAAGGATGACGTGAAACGGATGGAGGGCGCTGAAGATTTTTACTATCAGAATCTTGACATTCCGTATCCATGCGGCAATGGACCGTTCATTTCACCTGGGCAGTTTACGCTGGTAAAGGGGTTTGGAAACATTTCCCTGTCCGCGGAAAACCCGGGAGAAAAGCTCAGTGACTATCTGACCACCTATTCCGACGGAAAGATCAATATTAATACGGCCCCGAAACAGGTGCTCCAGAGTCTCGACCAGAGTCTCGACCAGGGAATTGCCGAGAATATCCTGGAATACCGCAAGGAGAACGACTTCGAGACCATACAGGACATCAGGAAGGTCCCCGGGGTTACTCCTGCACTTTTTAATGTCATAAAGGACACCATCACCACAAAAAGTTCGGCGTTTATGATCAAGATGGAAGGACACTGTAATGGTGCTGTAAGAACGTTGACGGCAAGACTTTTGCGTGAGAACGGAATGTTTCGAATCATCTACTGGCGGGTGTCATGACGCAGAGGACATTTTTCACGAAAATATTCAAGCCCCGGACAGTGGTCGGGCTTCAAGTGACTGGTACAACGCTGACCCTGGTGAAGGTCGTCAATACACTGAAAGGGCCGGAGATTGCGGAAATCAGGAGCCGGACACTGGCCGGACAAGAAGACAGCGTGGAACAATTGAGGGCCCTGTTTGACCGTCCCGTGTTGAAGTACGACATGCTGGTTACCAGCATCCCCTCGTGCCTCGGCAGCTTTCGAAGGATACCGGTGCCGTTCCAGAAGCGCCGGAAACTGGACAAGATTATCAAATACCAGTTGGAGCCATACATCCCTTCTCCTATTGAAGACGTGCTTGTCGACTACCTGCCCGCCGGAAGTGACGGAAACGCTGTGGCAGTAGGACTGGATAAGGAAACCCTCAAAGGGCACCTGGCGTTGCTCAGAAGCGCGGGGCTCGAGCCGGACATGGTTGTGCTGGACGAAGCAGCCATTTTCTCTCTGTACGAGGCCGCCTTCCGGGATCATGACATGGAGCAGGATCCCATAGCGATCATTCATTTTGGAGAGGGGTTTGTGGGTATTCAAGTTGCCTCCAAGGACGCCGTCAAGTTCGTTCGGATCCTGCCGGGGTCAGGGGACATCATCTCCGCCATCGGTGATACCTTCAATATCTATGCGCTACAGGAAGAATCACGTCCTCCTCACCGCCTGTTTTTTGTGGGAACATATCCTGCTGAGGACGAGTTTGCAAAGAAGATAGAGCGTGTTACCGGGATCAGGGTGAAGGCCTGGGTGCCATGGAAAAAACTCAAAAACCGGTCCCAGGATTTCTCCCGATCTAACCCCGCCCGTTTCGCGGTTGCTCTCGGCGCGGCACTGAGTCCTTCAACAGCGCCTTCCCGGCCTTTCAACTTCAGGAAAGATGAATTTTCCATCGAATCGGTCGTGGAGTTGAAACGCAAGATGGGGACTGTTCTGGTCCTGCTTCTTTTCCTTGGAGGGATGCTGACCTTTCACCTTTACCAGAAGGAACACATGCAAACGCAGAGGTACCGGGAAGTCAAGAAACAGGCACGAAGTGTTTTCCTTTCCACCTTCCCTGGAACCGCACGGATCGTAAAAGGCCAGGAGTTGGTCCAGATGAGGCAGAAGATGGCTGAGGAGAGGGCCAGGCTCGCATGGATAAAAAACGTGGATCAGGAGGATACCGTTCTGCAAGTGCTCAAGGCGATCACCAAGCAAATGGCACAGTTTCCCGACCTGTACCTGGAGAATTTTTCCCTTGACGGGAGCGAAGTGGAAATAGAGGGCAACGCGATGAGTTTCGAGACGGTAGACAAATTGAAGGAAGCATTCCAGGGAAGCAACATGTTCACTTCGGTGAAATTGACCGGGGCCAAGACCACCCGCCAGGAAAGAAAGGTCAAATTTCAGATGAAACTGGTGAAGAAATGAGTGCGAGACGATACCAGATAGCCATTCTGACCATTGGGGGCATCGTCGTTCTCGGCGTGCTTTACTACCTCCTTGTCTTTTCCCCCAGCGCGGCAAGAGAACGCATCCTTCGAGAACGGATCAGGAAAAAGGAATCCGATATAGCCCAAATGACCCTGCTCCAGGAAGAGTGGCGGGAGTTGAAAAACAGGCATGCAGGAGCGGTTGATCTGCTCAAGCGGCGAGGGAAGACTTTTACCCTGTTGTCGTTCCTGGAGGGGCTCTCCAGAAAGGTAGGGATTAATGACCGGATACAATATATGAAACCGGTTTCCTTTCCGGAAACCACGTCTCCCATGCAGCAGGTGGGTGTGGAACTGCGGCTGGACGGCCTTTCAATGGAAGATCTGGTGCGTTACCTCTACCACCTTGAATACTCAAAAAAGTTCCTCGTTGTTCCGCGTATCAAGATCCAACGAATGAAGGGGAAGGGTGGGGAGGTGGTGCTTCGCGTAACCATGCAGGTGAGCACTTATGTCCTCCAGCAGTCCTCCTGACCCCGGCTAAATCGGGTTAACCGGAGAGGCCATATTTTTTGATTTTCAGCCCCAGGGTCTTTCGGTTGATGCCCAGGATTTCAGCCGCTCTTGTCTTCTTGTTCTTTGTGCGGCGGAGGACGAAACGGATGTATTTTTTTTCCAGGTCCTCCAGTGAGAAGAGTTCCTCAGAAAACATCTGGAATTCTCCCTGTCTCTGGGTGATAAAAGAAGGCAGGTCGCGGGGCCGGATCAGGTCGGTGTCCTCAAGAATCAATACCCTTTCAATGGTATGCTCCAGTTCTCGTACGTTGCCCGGCCAGGCATAGTCCTTCATCACTCCCATGGCTTCCGGTGATATTTCCGGGATGGGTTTTTTGAGCTTGTCCGCGAATTTTTCAAGAAAATGCTGGGCCAGGAGGGGAATGTCGTCCCTTCTTTTCCGAAGTGGGGGTAAGTGAATAGGCACCACGCTGAGACGGTAATAAAGATCTTCGCGGAACTCGCCCTTGCGCACCGATTCTTCCAGGTTTCTATTGGACGCGGAGATGATCCTGATATCCAGTTTTATTTTCTGCTGGTCCCCCACCTTCATGAACTCTCTTTCCTGGATCACCCGGAGGAGCTTCGCCTGGATGTTGAGACTCAGGTTCGCAATTTCATCAAAAAAGAACGTGCCGTGATTGGCCAGCTCGAAAAAACCATGTTTTGTCTGGAGGGCCCCGGTGAAAGATCCTTTTACATGCCCGAAAAGTTCGCTCTCAAGAAGATTCTCCACCAGAGATGAACAGTCGACGGCAACGAATTCATTATCTTTCCTGTCACTGTTGGCGTGAATTGCCCTGGCTACCAGTTCTTTTCCCGTCCCGCTCTCACCGGTGATCATCACGGTGCTTCCCGTGGATGCTACCTTGAGGATCTTTTCAAAGATCGCTTTCATGGGCCTGCTTTGACCGATAATCAGGTTATCCTTGGAATCAATTTCAAGACCCAGTGCGCTGACCGTGGGTCTTAAGAGAGTATGATGGCGGGAAAGGGATTTCCTGAGGGCAGTGTCAAGATCATCCAGGCGAAAAGGTTTTACCAGGTAATCAAGCGCCCCCAGCTTGATACAATGCACTGCGGAATCGATGGTGGGATAACCGGTAATCATGATGACGGCGGTTTCAGGTGAACGGAGACGTATCTGCTGGAGCACGGAGACCCCGTCCATGTCCGGAAGGCGTATGTCGAGGAGCACAAGGTCAAAAGAATGGTGATCCAGCAAGTCGAGTGCTTCTTGTGCCCGTGATGCCAGTTTTGCGGTTATGCCCCTGTTTTCCAGGGCGCGCTGGACGCCGTGCCGGACAACGGGTTCGTCATCCACCACCAGGACGTGCTGTATCTCGTCCAACTCGTTTTCTCTCATCGTCAGTGTCCGAAGACCTTTCTTCAACCTTTATTCTTTTATCCGAAGTCCATTGATTCGTAAATATACCAACATCCCGTTCCCCTGCCTTCCCGGAAAGCAGTATTTTTGGCAGCGTTAAAATAGGTTAGCATATTTACGAATCGATAGACTTAGCCCTCCACAATCATGGGAAGCCGGATCCTGAAGGTACTTCCTTTGCCCGGGGTACTCTCCACCTCAATGGTTCCATTGTGCGCCTCAACCACGCTTTTTACTATTGCCAGACCGAGACCCGTTCCAATGACCTTGCGGGTCTCCGGATGCTTTACGCGGTAAAACTTGTCAAAAATTTTCGGGAGCTCTTCTTCGGGGATGCCTACTCCTGTATCCGTTACCTCGATCTCCATGAATTCCCCTAAACCACGGGCGCGGACGGCCACGGTCCCTCCATTGGGTGAATAATTAATAGCGTTGCTCAGGAGGTTATTCAGTACCTCTTCCATGTTTTTTGGGTCGGCCTGGACCGGTTTGAGGTCATGGTAGTCGCAGGTAATGGTGATGCCCTGCTGTTTTGCCCTGGGTTCCAGGAGGCTTACCGTTTCCTTCATTAGTTTTCCCAGATCAGTGGGAATCCGATGCTGCTCATATTTTCCGGCCTCGATCTTTGCGATGTCAAGGAGGTCGTTGATGAGGCCAAGGAGTGCGTCAATCTTGTTCATTCCCCGCGATATGTAATCTTTCTGTTTTTCATTCAGCGGGCCCGTTAGGCCTTCGAGGATGACACTCTGGAGCTGCCTGATGGAGACCAGTGGACTCCGTAATTCATGGGCCACCATGTTAACAAAGTCGGTTTTCATCTGGTCAAGTTGCTTAAAGGGGGTGATGTCTTCGAGCACGGTGACCGTTCCCATGACATCCCCGTCCGGGCCCAGGGCCGGCGCGGAGATGGCCCGCAACGCCTTGGCGCCGACCTGAATTTCCTGGGACACCCACTCGCTCTTGCCCTCGTGCTGTTCCAGAATTGATTCAAGCGTCTTTATAAGTGCCTGGTCGCTGGTAATGCCGGAAATGGGGACGGGCGCGTCTATTTCTTCCTTGATATCGAGGAGCTGCATGAGAACAGGATTGTGCAGGACCACCTCCATGCTGCGGTTTGTCACCATGACCCCGTTTGCCAGGCAGTTGATCATTGTCCGCAGGCGGCTCTTTTCCAAGTGGAGATCATAGAGATTGCGGACGTTCTCTTCCTGATATCGTCGGGCTTGTTGTTCCAGCTTCCGCTTTTCACTGGCACGGTTCACCGTGGCCAGGAACTGATCAATTTGAAAGGGCTTTGTAATAAAATCATAGGCCCCGTTTTTCATGCATTCTACCGCGGTATCGACGGTCCCGTGACCCGTGATGATAATGACGGGAACATCAGGATGTCGTTCCTGCACGGCCTGAAGGACTTCTTCCCCGCTGAGAACGGGCATTTTCAGGTCAAGAAGAATCAGGTCCACTCTTTCCCGTTCGAGGATGTCAAGAGCTTCCTGACCGTTTTCCGCGGTACGCACGTCATAATCCTTTGCGGTTAAAACGCGTTGGCAACCTTCCCGAATGGGCCTCTCGTCATCAACCACCAGAATTCGAATCACGTCACTCATAGTTCATCCATCCCCACAAAAACAGGTTGTTCGCCACCGGACTCCGTAAACTCGCAGGGCAATTCAATAGTGAATATGGTCCCTCCTTCAGGAGGGCACTCTACACGAATTTGTCCTCCATGGAGCTTAACAATTTTTTGGGAGATGCTCAGCCCGAGGCCGGTCCCTTTCCCGGCCGCTTTTGTGGTATAAAACATCTCAAATATTTTCTGGCGCTGCTCCTCCGGGATGCCTGGACCGGTATCCTGAACTCTGATCAGGAAAAGCGCCCTCTCATGGTCATAGGTGGCGGAGATTGAAAGTTCGCCTTTCCCTTGCATTGCATCTGCGGCATTCACAAAGAGATTGGTGAAAACCTGTTGGAGCTGTCCCATGTCACCGACCAGTTCAGGCAGGTCTGGTGCAAAGTGTTTCTTCACCTTTATGTTCTGAAACGACGCCTGGTGAATCATGAGATTCAAGCACTTGTTCATGAATTGCTCTACGTTAAACGAGGATGTTTTTCCAACGGATTGGCGGCTGAATTCCAGTAACTCAGAGACGATTTGCTTGCAGCGGAGCGTTTGATCGATGATTTCCTGGATATCGGTCAAATACTGGGCATTCCCCTGCAGTGATTCCTTGAGCAACTCCGCGTAGATCAGGATACCGGACAAGGGATTATTTATCTCATGGGCGATCCCTGCCGCCATATTCCCGATAGAGGCAATTTTTTCGGACTGCACGAGCTGGAAATGGGCGTCCTCCAGTTCTTTCTGCATCCTGAGAACTTCTCTCATATCAGTAAAGATGCCGACACTTCCTTTTTCTTCCCCATCGATGGTGATGATGGATGCGGTCAGGGTTATGGGGATGCTTTCTCCGTTCTTGGCGGTAATGGTCATGCTGGTGGGATTGAGTTTTCCGACCGGGCCAAAAGAATCGCTTCTCATTTTCCGCATATTTTCCCGGGCCACGTCCATGTCATAAAACTGGCTCAGGTGTCCGCCATCCATGATTTCTTTGGCGGAGTACCCGGTGAGTCGTTCCATGCCCTCGTTGAAGATGAGCACATACCCTTTTGTATCCACAACGACAATACCATCCACCGTGCTCTGAATCACATTCTGGAGAAATATACTCGATTTCTGGGCCTCTGCTTCCAGCTTGATCCGGTCCGTAACATCCCTGGCCGTTTCCAGATACTGGACGATGTTTCCATTCTTGTCAAAAATAGGTGAGACGGTAATAGCGTCAAACCGGGTTTCTCCCTCGGGAGTGTGAATCTCGTGAATGGTGCTGATGTAGTGTCTTTTTTCCCTGACCTCCTCCATGTAACATCGCCGTCCGGCCTCCCTGCACGGTTGTTCCAGGCCGTATCGTATTTCGTGACATATTTTTCCCAGGACTTCCTCGTTGCCGAGTTGTCGTTTTTCGAGAAAAGTTCGATTCACCCGGTGGATGGTTTTGTCGGGATTTACCACCATGATCCGGTATGGCAGGGAATCCAGGATGGTCTGGACATCGGCCGGTTGTTCGAGTTGCTGCGAACCGGTGAAATGGCTGGGCCGGCGCTGTGCTCCCTTGTCCGATGGTCTTGCAGATTCTTTTTTCATGGAATGGTTCTACTTGTTCGCAATTCTTTTGAGAAGTTTTTTCTCCAGGTCGAGGATGATCGCACGCAGCGCTGCGCCTTGGAGGACCGGCCCGGAATTATTCCACCCCTTCTCCAGGGCCTCGTCTCTTTTTTCCCTGAACTGCTCCAGGCTCGACGCCATGGAACCCCAGGCGAACAGTTTCTGGAGCACATGTCGTTCAGGTGCGGTCAAATCACTGTCTGTGTCAAAGGACCTGCCTGTTTCAGTCTTGATGATCATGGATCGCCACTACAGTTAAAGTATTGAGGGAGAAGCCTGTCTCCCGAGGCAATTATTTTATTATAGCCATTCTGATGAAAAAAGAAAGGCCCGGAAGTCTGGAAAAACCTTTCACTTCCGGGCCTCGGAAAGCCTCCTTCATCATCGAGGTAAATTATACCTGTGGCCGCGGCAGGACGCCGGCCCTCTCGGCAATTTCAGGAACTCGATGTTCCCACTCAATGGCCATGAGATGGACCCCCGCGATTCCTTCCATTTCCTTGAATTCTTCGATCTGTTCAACCGCGAATCGAATGCCTTCCTCGGCGACCTTGCCTTTTCCGGCTCCCTGGAGTCTTTTTATGAGTTCCTCGGGAACGTCCATGCCGGGAACCTGTTTGGCCATATACCGTGCCATACCAACGCTCTTCATGGGGGTTACGCCGGCAAGGATGGCGCATTTTTCGTGAAGCCCCATGTCCACAACCTGTTTCATGAATTCCCGAAAGCGTTTCATATTGTATATGCACTGCGTCTGGACAAAGTCGGCACCTGCTGCTATCTTTTTTGCAAGCCGGTACACTCTGAATTCACTCGGGTCTGCAAAAGGGTTGGACGCGGCACCGATAAAAAGTTTTGGAGGAACATCAATATCCTGGCCGTTCAGGAATTTCCCCTCATCCCGCATCACCTTCACCATGTTGATCAACTGCATGGAATCAATGTCAAAGACATTCTTGCTCTCCGGATGATTCCCGAATTTTTGATGATCCCCGGAAAGGCAGAGCATATTTCGAATCCCGTGCGTGTAGATGCCAAGGATATCGCTTTGCATGGCTAAACGATTCCGGTCTCTGCAGACCATCTGAAAATTGGGCTCCAAGCCTTCCTGGAGGAGGACGAGTGACGCCGCCCAACTTGACATGCGCACGACAGCCGTTTGATTGTCGGTCACGTTCACGGCATCCACACAGCCTTTCAGATGTTTGGCCTTCTCCTTTAAAGTTTCCACGTTCGCACCCTGCGGAGGGCCACATTCTCCGGTAAAGGCGAAGTGTCCGGCCTTCAGCACTTTTTCCAGATTACTCTCTGCTCTATATTCGCTCATTTTACCAGTTCCTCCCTGATCATTCTTCTTGGCCCACCATCCCTGGCCGTCGTCCAGTCCTTGGCGGGTCTGAATTGAAGGAGATCATCGAGTCGGCCTTCCTGCATGAGTTTCCGCACGATCATATCCCAGATGCAATCAACGTCCTTGGCTATCTCGCATTTTCCTCCTGAAGACCCGCCGCAGGGTCCGTTCAGCAGGCTCTTGGAACAACGAGCGATGGGGCAGAGACCTCCAAAATAGTGGACAACACAGGTGCCGCATCCCGCGCACCTCTCTGCCCAGACACCATGTTCTACGGCCCCTCCCATGAATTTCGTGTTCACTCCGGGGAAGATCTTCTTGGACGGATAACGCTCCGAGAGAAACTGGGGACCCACACCACACGCGATAGATATGACGGCGTCATACGGAGAAACGACGTCTTCCAGTTCATCCACGTATTCAGGGTCGCACTGCCGTTCCAGGGTGTATTCACCTACCTCGAGGTCTTTCCCGTCCCTTTTACCCGCTATTCTCAACGTTGAGGCCAGAATGCCAACCTCTTTTGAGCCACCAACATTACAAACGGTGACACAGCCTTTACAGCCAACGACCAGGACTTTATGAAAATCCTTGATCATTTCCAGAATTTCCTTGATAGGTTTTGGTTCCGCGACAATCATGCTTTTACCTCACAGTAATTTAAGGAGCCAATTTCAAAACGCCCCCTTTTGCCCGACACCTGCGTCAGTCTCGAATGGTAATCCTCGAAATACCTGGGTGTATTCCTGCAGTTAAAATTTTCGCCTTCCTTGATTTCGGACAAAATTGAACATTTTGAAACCGGCTCTATGGGTTGTTTTTTTTTGGCAAGGGGCCTAATGTCTTCAATCTCTCAACCATGTCACACGCGATATCCACGAATTCCTGGCCCCTCGCCGCAGAGAAACTGAAGACATCGATTCTTTCAGGTTCAATATCCAGTTCACTCAGGATTTTTTTTGCATGTTCGACACGCTTCCGTGCTTTGATAATGCCGCTGATATATTGACAGCTGTCTTCCTGGCAGCCGGCCACGTACACGCCGTCAACCCCGTTTTCAAAGGGTTTCAAAAGGTGCAATATTTCCACCCGTCCCGTACACGGGACCTGCACCAGTTTTACGTTTTCCGGTAAAGTCTTTTTCATCCTGTGCGAAACATCGGCTGCTGAAGACGCACAGTTGCTGCAGCAAAATGCGATGATCTTGGGATCATAGTTTTTTTCCATCTGTATTCACTCCTTTTTTCTTACTGCTCTAAAAGGACCAAAGGTGCCCGGTTGAGCATCTCATCGCTGCAACTGGTCATGATAATGGCCTTTCCGGGACATTCGGCCACACACATGCCGCAGCCTCTGCACAGGGCGGGGTCGATAAAGGCCGCCCCGAGATCATGGTCAATGACGGGCACGTGGAACGGGCATGTCCTGACACAGGTACAGCAGACCGCACATTTCTCAGTCCGTACTTCAGCGACGAGACCGCCTGCCTGGATGGTATCTTGTTTAAGGATTTCAAGGGACCTTGCAGCCGCTCCTTTGGCCTGGGCAATGCTTTCTCCCGTGTCTTTTGGGTAATGGGCAAGCCCGGCAAGATAGATTCCCGGTCTTGATGTTTCCATTGGCCGCATTTTCTGGGGAGATTCGGCAAGGAACCCATCAGGATCAAGCTCGACATGAAATATTTTTGCAATTTCAGTGGTCCCATCAGGAATGATAGCACTTTGGAGTGAAATAAAATCCGGCCGGATGGCAATGGATTTTTCGAGAATGGGATCATAGGCGATAACCTGGAGCCCGCTCTTTTTGTCCTTGGATGCTACGGTTGGTTTATGATCCAGGTCGAACCGCACAAAGATGACCCCTTTTTCCCTCGCCTCCCGGAAAAGAGCCTCCCGCTCTCCAAAGGTGCGCATTTCCCGGTAAAGGATGAAGATATCCATGTCGGGATTCTTGGATTTCAAGTCTATGGCAGTGCGAACGGAGAAGGTGCAGCACACGTTACTGCAATAGGGATGCTGAGGTTCACGCGAGCCCACACACTGGATAAAAACAGCACACTTGGCATTGTAAAGGGGATCAGGATCGGTCAGAAGCTTTTCCTCCAGTTCATTCCAGGTATAAATACTGTTGTTTTCGCCGTACGCGTATTCCGAGGGCGTTGATGCTTTTCCACCGGTAGCCAGGATGGTAACGCCATGGGCCACATCCAAGTTTTTTCCGTCCCGGGCAAGGGTGGTAAGGAAGCTCCCGGCAAATCCTTTGCTTTCCTTGACTGTTGTGTTGAGCAGTACCTCGATATGCTCGTTTTCCTCAACCCGTGAAATCACTTCTTTTAAGTGCTCGCCGATATCAAATCCCTGCCAGGTGTGTAAGACGTGAGACGCGTTTGCGCCAAGTTTTCCCTGTTTTTCCACCAGGGTCACGGGAAAACCGCTCCCGGCCACGGACGAGGCCGGCAAGGCCCCCGCCCACGATCAGGGCGCGCTTCTCCACCGGGATCTTCTTGAGGTCCGGGGGAGAAATGAAGGCCGCGCGGGCGACTCCCATTCGAATCACGTCTTTGAGTTGCGAAGCAGGCGGAGCAGCATCTGTGTTTCTCAGGTCCACCATTTCATACAGGAAAGGATTGAGTCCTGCCAACCTGAGCGCAGTTTCCACGAGGTTTTTATGGGTGACGGGTGTGCAACTGGCGAACACGAGCCTGTTTCCCTTGCTGCTCTTGATGCCGTCCACGAGGCTGCCAAGGAGGTCTCCGCTTATTTTTGACACCGCGGTCACGTCCGGCAGCGTTGACGCATACTCCTGGATAACCTTTGCGATGGATTCATCCATGCCCGGACAGAGATGGTAGGCCACAAATATTCCTGGCGGATCCGCAGGAACAGGGGTGGGCTCAGGAAAAGACAGGGGCCCTGCAAAGGGGACCGCTTCAAGAAAAGCAGTGACCTCGGAAACAGCTGAACTGGCCTCTATCAATGATTGGGTGATATCAAGGGGGCCATTGATGCCGCCACAGGCAAAGATCCCAGGAATATTGGTTCCGGTTGATGAGAAGGGCTTCGAGGCAAGGTAATGATCCTCATCGAGTTCCAGACCCAGATTCCTTGCAAGGGATACTGCCTCACTGGAAGGCCTGATACCGACGGAAAGGACCACCAGGTCAAAGGTTTCTCGCTTGGCCTCACCTGATTCGTCGGCGTAGGTGATGAGGAGGTCATCACTTTCAGCAATTGGTGTTACCGAATGGACCCTGGAGCGAATCAACTGGACCCCCTGGTCCACGGCCTGGTTAAAATAGCGCTCCCAGCCTTTTCCGTGTGTTCTCATGTCCATGAAAAAGATGGTTGTTTCGGTGTCACTGTTTTCTTCCTTGCTGTTTACCGCCTCTTTTAATGCGTACATGCAGCAGACAGATGAGCAGTAAGGGGCATCGCATCGATTGATATCCCGTGAGCCCACGCATTGCAGCCAGGCAATTTTCCGCGGGGGTTCGTTGTCGGAAGGGCGAAGGACCTGTCCCTGTTGGGGGCCGGTTGGCTTTTGCATCTCTTCGAATTCCACGCTGGTGATAACATTTGGCAAGTGCCCGTAAGCATAGGTGTCAAAGCTGGTGGGATCAAAGGGCTCGAGCCCTGCCGCAAGGATGATTGCGCCGACCGTGATTTTGGCTTCTTTCCCGTCGCTCTCCAGCACGATCTGAAAATCCCCGGCCTTCCCTGATACATTCTGAACGGTCGTGTTCAACATAACTTTTATATTTGGGTCCTGTTCACACAGGGCGATCCGGGTATCCACCTTGCAGCAGGAGCACAGGGGAAATATCCTGTGGAGATGGGGGATCATTCCTCCGAGTGAAGCGGATCGCTCCACGAGATAGGTCCCAAATCCTGCGGTGGAAAGATCCAGCGCGGCCTGAATTCCTGCAATACCTCCGCCGATCACCATCACCGGGCCTTGAGGTTTTTTTCGAGTCATAGCATCTAATCTCCTGATTCGGTTGAGGTTCCTTTTATAAGATGAAAAAATCGAAAGCGCAAGCGCGAGATGAAAGAACAATTCCATAAAAAAACGAGGCAAATTTCCCCGCTTGAGGTATCATTACTCCCCCCTTGTGAATTTTTTTTCATGCCACAGCCCAAGGCGCGTGTCAAGGGAAATATGATCAGGAAAAAAGCCCTTCGATTCGTGTTGAGAAACCTTTCGGAAAGGCTTGAATAATCCAAACCGCTCTGTTATTCTTATTTTTTACTTTTATCCGCCTTCGCAGAAGACCACGGGCTTGCCCGTGGGGCTCCATCGGGAGTTACTCTTGTCCAAGATCGGTGTTTGCAGATGAACCCTGAACCATGAACCGTAAACAGGCACAGGAGATTTTACGAGGAAATGCCGATTTATGAATACAAGTGCCAGGGATGTGGGAACACATTTCAACAGCTCATCTTCCATAAGGAAGAAGAAGCTGCCCTGTGCTGCCCGGATTGCGGCGGTAAACAGCTTCGGAGACTGATATCGCGGGTCGCGTATCATGTATCCGAGGCCGACCGCCTTGCGGAGTTTAATCCTGGGGCCCGGCAGGGCGACAGCTTTTACAAGGACAGCCGCAACATCGGTCTCCAGGCCAAAAAACGTGCCCAGCAAATGGGCGTGGACTTGGGCAGCGGTTTTGAAGAGAAGCTCGAGAAACTGAGAACCGACCCCGGGAGTGTGATGAAGGACAGCGAGTAAAGTGCCCATCCACAAGTGGTTAAAATTTTCGCATGCTTCCGCTCGAAGTCCGGGATCTTCGACTTGCTCTCGAACAAGCCGCCCTATTTATGAATGGGCACAAACAAAAAGTGAGGAGTGTTCCATGGCTCGTGAAGGAGACCTGGTTCTTGTCTATTACCAGGACCAGCCGGCTGTTTATGCCAGAATCGAATATATTGAACCCGATATCAAAAAGGACTGGTATCAGGTGACCTTGCAGTTGCTGACCATCCCTTCCCAGACGGTGACGTGGATACTCAGAGATTCCTATATTGATGGAGCACCTTTCACCATGGGAGGAAAACCAATGCACCTGGAAGAAGTGAAACGGCTTTCCCGCCCGGAAAAGGAAAAAGAAGAGAAACCATTGAAAAAGACACAGGAACGCGGGAAGGTTATTCCGTTCAAAAAGACCTGACCATCGTGGGGAAATTTTATGTCTACGCCTGCCATTTTTATCATCCGCCTTGTTACCTCCGTGTTGGTGGCGCTGTTCATTTCCTTTTTTTTCTTCCAGGAAAAGTCCGTCGTTCTCGTCATCGGCCTGGCCATGGCCCTTCTTGGCCTGGCATATGTCTTCGAATACGCGCGGAAACGAAATAAGGATGATTGATTATTGCCCCACTTTTTGAAGTGCCCGGCGTGAGGGTCCGGATTCAACTGAGGAAAACGTGGAGAGTATAGAGAAAGAGGGAGAAGAGAAATGAATGATAAGAAATATGTGTACGCCTTTGAAGAAGGGGATGGAAAGAATAAGAAACTGCTCGGAGGAAAGGGGGCAAATCTCTGCCAGATGACACAGATCGGGCTCCCGGTTCCCCCTGGATTTGTGATTACCACAGAGGCCTGCCTGGCCTACCTCGGACAGAAGAAAAAGGGCCTGACACCTGCATTGATGGAACAAATCCGCGAAGCCATGGTAAACCTTGAAAAAAAGACAGGGAAGGGTTTCGGCGATCCCGGGGATCCATTGCTTATCTCAGTGCGGTCCGGTGCTGCCATTTCAATGCCTGGAATGATGGATACTATCCTGAACCTTGGGCTCAATAATGAAACGGTAGAAGGTCTCATCAAGCAGACCGGGAATGAGCGCTTCGTGTATGACGCGTACCGTCGCCTGATACAACTGTTTGGAAGCGTCGGTCTGGGAATAAAGGGAGATAAGTTTGATAAACTTTTCGATGAGATAAAGGAAAAGTATAAAGCTGAAAATGATATTTCTCTTGGTGCGGAGGGGCTCTCTGAAACCTGCGATCTTTTTCTTGACTTGGTAAAAAAAGAAACCGGCAAGCCATTTCCCCAGGACCCGTACGTGCAATTGGAGATAGCAGTGGAAGCGGTTTTCAGATCGTGGATGGGGAAGCGCGCGCGGGATTACCGGAAAGAATTCAATATTACCAAGGATATGGCGAACGGAACCGCCGTCAATATCTGCACCATGGTATTCGGAAATATGGGTAATGATAGTGCAACCGGTGTCGCATTCACCAGAAATCCTGCCACCGGTGAAAATCGCCTTTACGGTGAATACATGATCAATGCCCAGGGAGAGGACGTGGTGGCGGGAATTCGGACGCCCAAACCCATTAGGGAACTGCGGCGGGAGATGCCGGAGATTTATAGGGAATTGGAGAACTTGCGGCACACACTTGAAGATTATTACCGGGAAGTCCAGGATTTTGAATTTACCATCGAAAAGGGAAAACTCTACTGCCTCCAGACCAGAAACGGGAAGATGAACGCTTCCGCCTTCATCAAGACCTCCCTCGACATGGTGAACGAAGGCCTGATTTCCGAGGAAGAGGCTATCGTGAGAGTTCAGCCTGATATGCTTGCGCAGATGCTTCATCCCAGGCTTGATCCCAAGGCCAAGGTGGAGGTCCTGGCCCAGGGGCTTCCGGCCTCCCCCGGAGCCGCGTCCGGCAAGATGGTCTTTGACGCGGACAAGGCGGAAACAAAGGCAAAACTTGGAGAAAAAGTCATCCTGGTGCGGGAAGAGACAAAACCGGAGGATATCCACGGGTTTTTTGCTGCTCAAGGTATTCTCACGAGCAGGGGCGGGAAAACGTCCCATGCGGCCGTGGTTGCACGGAGCATGGGAAAGCCATGCGTGTCCGGCTGTGAAAGTATTCAAATCAACCACCTGACCCGGGAGGCCGTCATCTCGGGAAAGAATTTTCGCGAGGGCGACCTGATCACCATAGACGGCACGACCGGGAACGTGTATGGAGGGAAAGTCCCCTCCATAGAGCCCGAATTTGTTGAGGATCTGCTGGTCCTCCTGGAGTGGGCGGATGACATCAGTGAAATCAAGGTAAAGGCAAACGCAGACACGCCCGAGGCCGCGGAAAAGGCAAAAAAATACGGGGCCCTGGGCATAGGATTGTGCAGGACCGAGCGGATGTTCAATCAGCCCAAGCGCTTGCCCATCGTCCAGGAGATGATCCTTGCGGATACGGTGAAAGAGCGCAAGGCAGCCCTGGATCGCCTTCTTCCTTTTCAGCGTGACGATTTCAGGGAAATTTTCAGGATCATGGACGGTCTTCCGGTCACCATCAGGTTACTGGATCCGCCCATCCACGAGTTTCTTCCTTCCGCCGAAGAACTCGTCAATGAAATAAATCACTTACGGGAATTGCGGAAGACCGTGGAAGGCATGGCGGACTTACCGCCGATCCTCAAACTGCTTGATCCGGAACTTCATGAAAAATATGCAGCCCATCTTGAGATGATCACCCGCGGCCTGGAAGAACTCAAAAATAAGCACCTGGCGGAACACCTGGTGACTGCCCGGGAAGTGATGTTGAAAAAGGTCAGGGCTCTTTCAGAGATCAATCCCATGCTGGGTCACCGCGGGGTCAGGCTGGGCATCACCTATCCGGAAATATACGCGATGCAGATTCAAGCCATCCTGGAAGCAGCCGCCGAACACCTCGAGGAAGGGGGTAATATTGCCCCGGAAATCATGGTGCCCCAGGTCTGTACCTTGGAGGAGCTGAAATGGGTGCACGGGTATGTTACCCGTATCCACCGCGACGTGGAGAAGCGTTTCAAGATCAAAATTCCTTTCAAATTCGGAACCATGATCGAGGTGGTGCGGGCCTGCATGCGCGCGGGTCGCCTGGCGGAACTCGCGGAGTTCTTTTCATTCGGGACGAATGATCTCACCCAGGCGACGTTTTCTTTTTCGAGGGAAGACGCTGAGAATAAATTTCTCCCCCTTTACAAAGATCATGGCATCCTGCAGCACAATCCTTTTGAAGTGCTTGATATAAAAGGAGTCGGGCGCCTGATGATGATCACCATCGAGTGGGCGCGCAAGACGAGGCCGGATATTGAAATAGGTATTTGCGGCGAGCAGGGTGGACACCCGGATGCCGTCAGGTTCTGCCACTACATCCAGATGAGCTATGTATCCTGCTCACCCCTGCGCGTTCCCATCGCGAGGCTGGCGGCGGCCCA
>JAFDGR010000373.1 GCA_019309145.1 Deltaproteobacteria bacterium
ATGCGGCTCGTTACCTCACCAGCATGTGGGAGTCAGTGCTGGGCTGGTGGCTAACCTTTACCCAGTCCGGACTTGCACCGGCAAGAACTGATACGCTTCCTTGGCACACCGTGTTCATTCGTGATACCGAATTTCGATTTGCAATCCTGACAGGGGGGTAATGGGTGACTCCTCTGTTTCTCAGCTATCTGTCAAGACTGTGCTGTCGGATTGTTATGGATATATATTCGGCATTGACGGTAGCGGATCCGGCGAGGGTCTGCGAAAGTGCGGGTAATCGGATAGTTTTAGAGTTTATTGAACTCCTCTGTGGAGAGATTCGCCTGTCTGATTAATTTCCTCAAAATACCGGGACCTAATTCGCGATGCTGGGGGATCGAGAGGGTATATTCATAGCCCTCTTTGGTCATCATCACATGGGACCCTTTCTGTCTGCTAATGCTCCAATCCGCTTTTTGAAGCTTCTTGACGGCATCAGCTCCGGAGCATAGCTTTAGACGGTCGCCCATCTAAACAACGACCTCAATGAGCTCTTCCTTCGGGTATTCTTTTTTGGACTCCATGACTTCCAGCCATCCCTCTATGGCTTCATGGATATTGGTCACTGCTTCTTCCCTTGTCTTGCCCTGCGAGAGACAACCGGGAAGAGCTGGAACTTCAGCCACGAAATAACCGGCCTCATCCTTTTCTATTCGAACATGGAGTTTCATAATCTCCTCCTTCTTGGGGCATTATAGCATTTTCAAACCATAATAAGAACAACTCAGCCACAAAGGAGGGAGGATACGGCTTTGTGGGAGCTATGGAAGTTGGGAACGCGGGGAAAATGGGAACCTATTCAGGATTGAAAACAAGCAGACTTATTGATGATGGCCCATAGCTGATTCTGTCAAATGTGTAGACGCGACGCCTCTGTTTTTCGGATGGGCGCAGATAATTTTCACCGCAGAGACGCCTGTCTGCGTGCGGAACGCACAGGCAGGCGGAGGACTCAGAGAAAACAGAACGAATGAACCGCAGATTCACGCTGATGGACGCGGATATTTGGCTGTGACCTTTTAACCTTTTCCCCCTTTACCCATTTCGCCCAGGGCCGACGGCCCGCCTATCACCACGGGGCACACGGGGAACCACGGGGAAAGAGGCAGATATTATTCACCACGGATGCACCCAGATGAACACGGATAAGGATCACAACCACAGATTTATTTTTGCCACAGAGGACACCGAGTCCCTCAGAGTGAGATAGACAAGAAGAAACGAGGGACGAGCAAGAAACTGATATTTTGGGCCACGAAATAAAACACGCAAAAGAAATTCCGGGGACAGGATACCTGTTTTTGTCTCGTGCTCTCGATTTTCAATTCCGGTACCGGAATCTGGAGTCGGTCGGGAAAGGAAGAAGTCTGAAGAGTGAATTTTGTACTGCCCTCTTTCCCCTTTAACCTTTTACCCTTTTGACCCAGGGCCGGTAGGCCCTCATGTGTAGATTGACCCCTTTGACCCCATCATTTCTTACGGTAGACATTCAAGCCAATCTTTTCCTCCCGCTCGGGCAGAGAAATATTTCCCTCGGTAGATGCAATAATAATGCTTTTACCCGATGATGAAGGACCAAATTCTTTGGAAAGGTCTACCGTAATCGTCAAAGTGGTGCCTTCAACCTTCATTTCAATGTTTTTCATGCCGCTCTCTCCTTTTTTTAGAATCCGGAAGAACTCCGGGGGACAGGATACCTGTTTCTGTCTCTTGCTCTCGACTTTCGATTCTCGATTTTCAATAGAAGCAGCAGGATGAGCGGTGAGATTAGCAGAAAGGGAATCGACAACCAGAACGCTTTCTGTCTCGTGATTCCGAAAAAGGTCTGCGCCATTTTTCCCATGAGCCTCCGCCCGTCATGTGCGAACAATCCCCGCGAGGCATCAAATCGTGTGGCTATTGATATCATAGATACTATTTGATGAGTTGTCAAGAGACATATTTTTTTCACTCAATAACGTGAAAAAAATGAGTCGCGGGTCCCGAGTCTGGAAGACATGTAGAGGGGGGAAAGGGGGAATCAGCGCCATACAGGCGCGAAGAGTGAAGTTTGAAGGGTGAAGGGAGAAGAAAGAGTCACGCGTCACGAGTTGAGGATCAAAGGCGGTAGCTGCAATCACGAATGGACACAAATGACAACGAATCGCACGGTGTGCCAAGGAAGCGTATCAGTTCTTGCCGGTGTAAGTCCGGACTGGGTAAAGGTTAGCCACCAGCCCAGCACTGACTCCCACATGCTGGTGAGGTAACGAACCGCATG
>JAFDGR010000374.1 GCA_019309145.1 Deltaproteobacteria bacterium
ACAGACAAGCATAAGGGCTGGTCTTGTCCAATGCCATTTTCTGAGGAAAAAGATGCAGAAAAGCAGCGCATAAAAAAGGAGTGTTTCGAATGCATTGGGCGTCACCATCCAGACGCTGGCAAAAGGCAATTGCGACCAGAACCTGATGATGGCCATCATGGCGTGAATCCCTGTGGCGCCAAGGTGCAGGATCAAGACGGCAAGAAAAGGGCTCAAGGGGAGCAGCAAGGCGGCAAGGAGTCCCGCCGGAAGGATCCAGAATCCAAGAAGAGAGATTGTGGTGATATTTGCGAAAAGGGCTACTGGAGATACCCGGTGAAAATACTGCACGATCAAAGGGAGAAGGATGATTTGGGCGGCAAGGCAGATGATAACAAGGCCCATGATGCTGCGTTTCAACCGAAACAAAAGGCGTTTCAGCCGGGATTGGCTTTCCGGGGGGGTGCTTTTTCTCGAAAGGAAGGGCGGGGCCAGCCAGAGGATGCCCACGACCGCGGTGAACGAAAGCTGAAAGCCAATGCTGAAAAGGGCCATGGGTTCCATGGCCAGGATAATAAACGCGGCGAGGGCAAGGGTCGACCACATGTCCTTTTCCCTGTCCAGCAGGATGGAAGCAAAGAAGACCAGTGCCATGATCATGGCCCTCTGGCAGGAGACGTGCAGCCCTGCAAGAGAGGCGTACAGGACAACCGGAATGCACGTCAGGAGGGCGGCTCCCTTTCGGACATTGATTGTTAATGTCAAATGGTACGATCTCGTGAGAAGCCACTTGAAAAAAAAGAAGGCAACCCATGCTACCAGCCCGATGTGAAGACCCGAAACAGCCAGTACGTGGCCAAGGCCGGTTCGGTTGAAAGGTTCCCGCAGGGCCGGGCTGATGCCCTGGCGTTCCCCGAGGATCAGTGCCCTGAACAGGTTTTCGTCTTCCGGGGCAAGGTTTTGGTGAAAGAACTGCCTGAGAGGCCGCCTGAGGATCTCAAGATACCCATAAGGGAACGGCAGGATACCCTTTCCCCTGGACACGATAAAACGGCCATCGGAAACAGCGCCGGCGCAGGAAAAGCCCTTTATTTTCATGGCGGTTTCATAGTCATACGCCCCGGGATTTTTGAAATTTCTGAAAGCCCGGAGCCTGGCCGGGAACCGTATGTTTTCCCCGGGGATGAGATTTTCCGGTGCATTCCGGTAGACGGTAATGAGCAGTTTTTCCCTGGCGGGTATGGTTTTCCCGTGAAAGAAGACTCCCCGGGCCATGACGTTCAGCCTGGAGGTTTTTTGGTGAACCTGGGCTGGTTCGAGCAGCACCCCTTCCACAATGACCTTCTGATGTTGTTGCGCGAGGGGAAGAAGTTTGGAAGGCGTGTGGGAGTTTAACGGGAGAAGCGTGCCGCCGAGGAAGAAAAGAACGAGGATGCACGCGGTCCTGAGCCTGGGGTTGAGAAAGAGATAGAGAAAGAGGAGCGCGATGATGGCGCAGGCCATGGGAAGATAAAAAATCCCTCCGGTCTCATGGATGGCATGGCCGGTAAAGATACCGGCCATGAAGGTGAGCAGGAGGGGTATGAGGGGCCGACGAGCCATCCCTCATTCGCTCTGGCGCCAGATCTTTGCCCCGAGGCCCGCGAATTTTTTCTCCAGGGCCTCGTACCCCCGGTCAAGGTGATAGATCCGGTGCACTTCCGTCTTTCCACCCTCGGCGGCGAGACCCGCAAGGATGAGAGAGGCACTGGCCCTGAGATCGGTAGCCATGACGGGCGCCGGCAGAAAATGATCGCAGCCCCGTACAAGGGCCTGGCCGCCGTTGATTTCTATGTCCGCGCCCATCCTCTCCAGTTCGCTGACGTGGATAAAACGATTTTCAAAAACAGTCTCGCGGATCATGCTCCACCCCTCGGCAATACACATGGCTGCCATGAACTGGGCCTGAAGGTCCGTGGGAAATCCGGGAAAAGGCATGGTTTTCACGTCCACACTGTTGATGGTTTCCGGCCCTTTTACCTTCACACCCCCTTCAACCATCTGGATTTCCGTGCCCGCGGCTTCCAGCTTTTCAATAACAGCACCCAGGTGATCGGTCCTGCATCCGAAAATCTGAACCTCGCCGCGGGTCATTGCGGCAGCTATCATGAATGTACCGGCCTCAATCCTGTCCGGGATGACCGTATGTTCGACGGGATTCAGATCCTTGACGCCGCGGATGATGATGGTATGGGTCCCGTCACCCTCGATATCCGCGCCCATCTCCCTGAGCATGGAGGCAAGGTCCTGGATCTCAGGCTCGCGGGC
>JAFDGR010000375.1 GCA_019309145.1 Deltaproteobacteria bacterium
TAAACCTGCTTTCTCCCTGGCAAGCGCCACAAAATCTCCTATCTCGCCCAAAAAACGGTCAAAGATCGAGCCCCCTTTCATCCCCAGTTTTCTGCCAACCAGGTCCATGGCCTGAATGCCGTTGGTCCCTTCAAAAATGGAGGTGATTTTGCTGTCCCTGAGGAACTGCTCAACCGGATATTCGCTTACATATCCATAACCACCGTAAACCTGCATGGCCGTCTCCACCACCCGAAAACCCATTTCAGATGAATACCCCTTGATTACCGGGATCAGAAGGTCCACAAAACCCTGCCACTTGCTGCGATCTTCATCGTCCGTTGCGATGCTGACCCGATCCATACAATACGCGCCGAAATAGATCATGCCTCTCATACCCTCGACCAGACTCTTCATGTACATGAGCATTCTACGGACATCGGGGTGACGAATAATGGGCACACTCGGGGCATCCGGGTTGCCCGCTTCTCTAAAATCCGTGCCCTGAATCCTCTCTTTTGCATATTCCAGGGAATGCAGATACGCAGTCGACGCCAGGGCCATACCCGCCAAACCCACTCCGAGGCGGGCCTCGTTCATCATCTGGAACATAATTCTCATGCCACGGTTCTCTTCACCCAGTAGTTCTCCCACGCATTTACCGTCTTCCCCAAAATTCATTGCGCAGGTCGGGGAGCCATGTAAGCCCATCTTCTCCTCAAGCCCAGTCACCTTTATATCGTTGAACTCCCCCAGACTTCCGTCATCGTTGACACAGTACTTAGGCACCAGGAAAAGTGAAATGCCTCTTGTGCCGGCAGGTGCGCCCTCGATACGTGCCAGCACGGGGTGAATGATATTTTCGGTCAGATCATGATCCCCATCGGTTATGAATATCTTTGACCCGCTAATGGAAAAGGTCCCATCCGGGTTTCTCTTGGCCATGGTTTTTACAGCCCCCACGTCGGATCCCGCGTTGGGTTCGGTGAGGCACATAGTGCCCGCCCACTGTCCTTCAAGCATCTTGAACATATACCTGTTTTTTTGGTCCTCGGTTCCAAAATTCTGAATAAGACGCACAGCCCCCTTGGTAAGGCTCAAGAAGCTATAAAAAGAATAGTTGGCCGCAAGGGTATGCTCCAGACAGGTAAGCCCGATCACCTGGGGTATGCCCTGGCCGCCAACATCCGGCGGCTCTGTCAGTACAATCCAACCCCACTCTGTAAATAGTCTCCATGGTTCTTGAAAAGCTTTGGGTACATTTACTTGACCATCCTCCATACGGCAGCCCTCCCTGTCGCCGACAGCATTGAGGGGCATCGCCTCCCTGGCTGACATCTTGAGGGATTCGGTCATAATCATTTCAAAAAGATCCCTCGAAAACTCCTTATAAGGTTCGTGGGCACAGAGTTTATCGGCCTGCAGTTGTTCAAAAATGGTAAATTCCATATCTCTTTGGTCCGACAACAGATCCGGCATACTGCTTTTCTCCTTTTCTCGCTATTTGCTATGAATAATCAGGCTATCTGCTCTTTTTTCTTTTACCTTCGGACCCGTCCGTATATTGATAGGCCTAAAAATCTCCCGGGTTCCCGTTCCGTCTCTTTTCTCATTTCCCTGAAAAGACCGGCTTCCGCTTTTCCAGAAATGCAGACATTCCTTCCTTCCTGTCCTCTGAATTTAAAAGGATGTTGAAGACACGTGCCTCCATGCGAATCGCACTGTTCAGGTCCATCTGTAACCCATAGTTGACGGTCTCCTTGACCATTTGAAGACCAAGGGGAGGCCGTTCGCACAGCTTCTTTGCCAGCTTATCCACCTCTTCATCAAGCTGTTCATGGGGCACAACACGATTGACAAGGCCTATCCTTAGTGCTTCTTCTGCAGAGATGATGTCACCCGTCATCATCAATTCCTTGGCCTTTCCAGCACCAACCAAACGGGCCAGCCGTTGTGTTCCACCGTAGCCCGGAATAATGCCCAGGGTTATTTCGGGCAATCCGAACCTTGCTTTTTCCGATGCAATGCGAATATCGCAGGCCAATGCCACTTCCGTGCCGCCGCCGAGGGCGACGCCATTGATGCGGGCAATGAGTGGTTTTCGTAACTCTTCCATGCCACGAATGATATTCTGTCCCTCGGTTTGCTCATTCAACAAGGTGGACGCACTCACCTTTTCCATATACTTGATGTCGCCGCCCACGATAAATGCCTTATCCCCGGCACCGGTCAGGACCGCTACTTTCAGCGATTCATCTGCTTCAATACCCTTCAGTGCATGATCAAGCTCCCTC
>JAFDGR010000114.1 GCA_019309145.1 Deltaproteobacteria bacterium
AACGCCCTGATCCAGGGTCACGGCCACATCTCCCCCCGGTACGGTGTGAATTCCGACATGATCAACGGCATGGAGGTGGTATTGCCCACGGGTGAGGTGTGCACCATCGGGTCTCGCTCCATCGGGCCGACCTGGTTCACGAGGGGACCGCTTCCGGATCTGGCCGGCCTCTTTGTGGGGTGGTACGGTACCACCGGGATCGTCACGAAACTGGCTATGCGTCTCTACCCCAAACCGAGATACAGGGATGTCTTTGTCTTTTCCACAGACGAAATCGACCTGATCCCCGAGGCCATATCAGGTGTGACAAGACTCGACCTGCTCGAGGATTTTTTTCTTATCACCCAGGAAAAGCCGGACTGGATGAACCATTGTTTTTTTGTCCTTATCCTGTCGGCTCATGTTGAAGAAGAGCTTGCGCTGAAAAGGGATATCTATAAAAAATTCTTCCGTGATTTCTCGGGCGGGGGCCTGTTTAAATTCGTCGAGGACCTTCATCCAGCCCTGCGGAAGCGATTCCTGGATGTGCCTCCCCTGGCCGCCCTGGCCGCTGATTTCCGGAAAGGCGGGGGATTTGAATACACGGGCGCCATCCTTCCCATCGACAAGATCCCCGAGGCATGGACAAAGGGGATCGAGATCGCACACCGGTACGGCATGCTCTGCTCCTATGTCCACCAGGTCCTCCCGGGTCCGGGAATTATGTTCGGATTCAATTATTCCTTTAACAGGGCCGACCAGAAAGACGTTGAAAACACCAGGAAGGCCCTTGCAGAATCGAACAGGTTGACGTATGAACTGGGAGGGATGGTGTGGAAAGGGGAACTGGGGGCCCAAAGAATGGCAATGGAAAGAATGGATCCCAACACCCTTGAACTCATCACCAGGGTCAAAGGATTCCTGGACCCGCAAGGCATCATGAACCCGGGGAACTGGGACCCGGGAGGGGAGCGATGAGTAATCTTCCGGATCCGGCCAATGTCCTGATTCTGGGGGTCACCGGCGGAATTGCCAGCGGGAAAAGCACCGTCGCCGGGATGCTTCAGGAGCTGGGCGCGCCAGTGCTTGATTTTGACGTCCTTGCCAGGGAAGTGGTAGAACCCGGAAGACCCGCATGGAAAGGCATTGTCGATTATTTCGGCACCAGGGTCCTCCGGGAAGACGGCTCTCTTGACCGGAAAAAACTCTCAGGGATCGTTTTCGCGGATCAGGGAAAGAGGAAAAAACTGGAATCCATCACCCACCCCAGGATCATGGACCTCTATCTCAGCCGGGTCAAAGAATTCGCGAAAACCGGTTCCGCTCCAATCGTCCAGGCGGTGATTCCCCTCCTGTTTGAGGCCAATCTGCAGGATCTCGTCCACAAGGTTCTTGTGGTTTCCATCCCAAGGGAAATGCAGAGAGAGCGCCTCATAAAACGGGATCACCTCAGCCGTGAACAGGCGGAAAATATCCTGAAGGCCCAGTTGCCCATTGAAGAAAAAGTGAAGCATGCGGATTTTGTGATCCGGAATGAAAAGGGATTAGAGGAAACACGAAAACAGGTAAAAGATTTGTGGGAAACCTTAAAAATCGAACAGGAAAGGAAGGTATACAATGAATAATGCTACGGTTTCATTGCAGGAAGTTGATCGCGTTGAGGTGCTCACTCTGATGGACAATTACGTGGATGTTCTGCTTACCAACACGGACGTCGTGTATCGGCCTCCCCTGGCAAAGGACGGCCGGATCCCTGCCGATACCCTGGTGGCGGAACACGGGCTTTCTTTATTGATCACCCTTTATCGGGATAAGGAAACACACACCATCCTCTTTGACACCGGCTACAGCAGTGTGGGGGTGCTCCACAACATGGGCCTGCTCGAGATCGATCCGGCCGACATAGAGGCCCTGGTGATAAGCCACGGTCACATGGACCATACCGGGACCCTGTATCCCCTGCTGAACAAGATACCGAGCACCGTCCCCCTGGTGGTTCATCCCGACGCCTTCCTTTCGCCCCGGTATTTCGCGCTGGATGACGGGCGAAAACTCCTGTTTCCCGAGACCCTGAAAAAAGCCGAACTGGAAAAACGAAACGTCCAGGTCCTGGAAAGCCGGGCACCGACCCTCATTGCCGGGGATACGGCCCTTGTCACCGGTGAGGTGGAACGTACCACCACGTTTGAAAAAGGACTGCCGAACGCGCTTCTTGAACGAAACGGCGTTATAGAAAAGGACCCGATCCTGGATGATCAGGCCATTGCGGTCAACCTGAAGGGAAAGGGGCTTGTCATTATTTCGGGGTGCGCTCACGCGGGAATTATGAACACGATTCTTTACGCCATGAAACGCACGGGCATTTCCAGCATCCAGGCGGTTCTCGGCGGGTTCCACCTCTCGGGGGCCTTTTTTGAACCCATTATTGAAGATACCATCAAAGAATTGAAAAAACTGGCCCCCGAGGTTCTCGTACCCATGCATTGTACGGGATGGAAGGCCATCAACCGCTTTTCACAAGAATTTCCCAATGCCTTCATCCTCAACAGCGTGGGATCACGATTCACGATCTCCTAGGAGACTATTCTCGGACAGCCTCTTCGCACACACGACCCGGTGGCGGCCGCTGTAGTCCCGCACGCGGTTGATTTCTCCGTAAAAACCGGTCCCTTCGGCGATTTTCATGGCCTGTTCCGTCTGCCCGGGTGCCATCTCCACCAGCAGCCAGCCACCGGGGACCAGGAAATCAGGCGCACCGTGGAGGATCCGGGTTATGAAGTCCATTCCCTCTTTCCCGGCCGCGAGCGCGATCCGGGGTTCGTACCCTTGCACCTCCGGGGGAAGGGATCCGTACTCCTCCTCTGCCACATACGGGGGATTTGAAACGATCATATGAAAAAGGATCTCTTCGCTCTTGAAGGGTTGGAAAAGATCGCCCTGCCGCAACCTGATCTGATCACCGAACCCGTGCTTTTCCGCGTTCAAACGGGCTACCTCAAGGGCATCCGGTGAGATATCCGTGGCCCACACCTCCCACCCGGAAAGCGCCTTTGCCAGGCACACAGCCAGGATGCCCGACCCGGTGCCCACGTCCAGCAACCGGCACGGACCACCCTTTTCCGGCTCACGCTCCCCGGCCCTTGCCAGGGCCTGTTCCACGAGCAGTTCCGTTTCCGGCCGGGGAACGAGCACCCTGGGATCCACCTGGAAATCCATGGACCAGAATTCCTGTACTCCGGTGATATACTGGAGTGGTTCTCTCCGAACCCGGCGACTGACAAGGTTCCGATACCCGGAAAGTTCGTCTTCGGTGAGGGGTCTTTCAAACTGCAAATAGAGGGTAACACGATCTACCCCGAGCACATGGGCCAGCAAAACCTCGGCGGTCAGGCGGGGGCTCTCGATGCCCTTTTTTTTCAAGTATGCAGTGGTAACCTTCAGGAGGTCACCAATATGCCAGGAAACCCGTGTCATCTTCTATCTTAATGAAAACACAAATCCGCATACGTTGCTCTTACCCCAAGAGGGTCATATTCCAGACAGGATAAACAGGATTCACATCAACTTTCTTATATATCACGTCAATCCTGTCATCCTGTCTAAAATAACTTTCAATTATCCCCGCTTTTCTTGAGAGACTCTGTCTGGAAGTGGGTGATGAGGGGATCAATGACCAGGTCGAGCTCTCCCTGGAGGACATCCTCCAACTTGTAGAGCGTGAGCCCAATGCGATGGTCCGTCACCCGTCCCTGGGGGAAGTTGTACGTCCGGATGCGCTCACTGCGGTCTCCCGAGCCGACCATATTCCGTCGTTCCTCGGAAATCTTGGATTGCTGCTGGGACTGTTCCAGGTCCAGGAGACGGGAGAGCAGCACCTTCATGGCCTTTGCCTTGTTCTTGTGCTGTGATTTCTCATCCTGGCAGGTAACCACCAGGCCGGAGGGAAGATGGGTAATCCGTACCGCGGAATCAGTGGTGTTGACATGCTGGCCCCCGTGTCCCGAGGACCGGTACACGTCGATCCGGAGATCGTCAGGATTTATTTCCACGTCAATCTCTTCCGCCTCCGGCAGTACCGCCACGGTGACCGCGGAGGTATGAATTCGGCCCTGGGTCTCGGTCTCCGGGACCCGTTGCACCCGATGCACACCACTCTCATATTTCAGCCTGCTGTAGACACGGTCTCCGGAAACCAGGATGATGACCTCCTTGAATCCTCCGATGCCCGTGCTGTTCTGACTCAGGATCTCCGTCTTCCAGGATTTCAGTTCCGCGTAATGACAATACATCCTGAACAGATCCGCGGCAAACAAAGCGGCCTCATCTCCACCGGTCCCCGCCCGGATCTCGAGCAAGGTATTCTTTTCATCATTGGGATCTTTGGGGAGCAGGAGGATCCTGAGCTTGTTTTCCAGCTCCTCCATTGACGAACGGAGGGCTTCTATTTCTTCCTTCGCCAGTTTCCTCATCTCCGGGTCCGCATCGTCGAGGAGTGATTTATTCTCCTCAATTTCATCCTGCGCCGCCTTGTATTGCCGGAAAAGGGAAATAATCGGGCTCAGCTGGCTGTGCTCTTTTGCGTACTTCTGGTAGGCCTTTTGGTCCTTGAGGACTTCAGGATTCCCCAAGTATGTTTCCAGGTCCAGGTAGCGATTTTCAATTTCCTTTATCTTGGCAAACATTAAAGATCCGCATGGGGGTATAGGGTTCAACGTTGATGGTGTCGTAAAAAGTCTCTTCTGTCTTTTTGAGTCATTCCCGCGGAAGCGGAAATCTCATCATTACAACATGTTATGGGCTCCCGTTTCCACGGGAGTGACAAATTTGGGAACTTCTTACGAGATCATCAAGCGTAGGGCAAGAAATGGTTTTCTCAGGAATCGGATTTTTTGGCGGCACTCTTTTGGGCCCGTTCCTGCTCGAACTTTGCGTACTTTCTCTTAAAACGCTCCACGCGCCCTGCCGAGTCCACGAGCTTCTGCTTGCCGGTAAAAAAAGGATGGCATTTTGAACAGATTTCCACCTTGATTTCCTTCAAGGTGGATCCCGCCTCAAATTCATTCCCGCAGGCACAGCGAACCTTCGCCTGGTAATATTCCGGATGTATTCCTGGTTTCATTGATCTCTCCTTCGAGCCAGTTTCAAAATGCCCCCTTTTGCCCGATCTCTGCGTCAGGCTCGAATTTTAATCCTCGAAATATCCTCATATATTCCTGTGGTTAAAATTTTCGCCTTTCTTGACCTCGAACAAAATTGCACATTTTGAAACTGGCTCCTTCTTCTAAATTCATTCACTCATGGAAGCTAAAAACTCTTTATTATCGACTGTTCCCTTGATTTTTTCAAGTAAAAACTCCATGCTGTCCACCGGCGTCAGGGGAGACAGCAGTTTCCGGAGAATCCATATGCGGTTGAGGTCCGCTTCCTCCAGCAGGAGTTCTTCCTTCCTGGTCCCGGAGCGATTGATATCAATGGAAGGAAAGACGCGCCTGTCCGTCAATTTCCGGTCCAGATGAATTTCCATGTTGCCGGTCCCCTTGAACTCCTCAAAAATCACTTCATCCATTCTGCTCCCCGTATCAACAAGCGCGGTCGCTATGATCGTGAGGCTTCCCCCTTCCTCGATATTGCGCGCAGCCCCGAAAAACCGTTTCGGTTTATGCAGTGCGTTGGAATCCAGGCCCCCTGAAAGGATCTTCCCGCTCGGGGGCACCACCGCATTATAGGCCCGCGCGAGACGGGTGATACTGTCCAGCAATATCAGGACATCCAGCTTGTGTTCCACGAGCCTCTTTGCCTTTTCTATAACCATCTCGGCAACCTGGACATGCCGCTGGGGAGGCTCATCAAAGGTGGAACTGATAACCTCAGCGTCCACAGACCGGGACATATCAGTCACTTCCTCCGGCCGTTCATCGATGAGGAGGACAATCTTGTGAATAGAGCCGTCATTTTTCGTGACGCTGTTGGCGATATTCTGGAGAAGCATTGTCTTCCCTGTCCGCGGCGGCGCAACGATCAGGCCCCTCTGGCCCTTCCCGATGGGAGTCATCAGGTCCATGATCCTGGACGAATAGTTATCGGACGTCGTCTCCAGCTTGATGCGCTCTTCGGGATACAGGGGCGTGAGATTGTCAAAAAGGATCTTTTCCCGGGCAATCTCGGGATCTTCCCCATTCACGCTTTCCACCTTGAGCAGGGCGAAATACCTCTCCGAATCCTTTGGCGGCCTGATCTGCCCGGAAACCGTATCACCGGTTCGCAGGTTGAAGCGGCGGATTTGAGAAGGCGATATATAAATATCATCAGGACCGGGGAGGTAATTGGCATCGGGGGCCCGGAGAAAACCAAACCCGTCCGGCAGGATTTCCAAAACCCCCTCTCCGTAAATGAGGCCGTTCTTTTCGGAATGGGCCTGCAGAAGGGAGAATACGAGGTCCTGCTTGCGCATTCTCGACGCACCCTGGATATGGAACTCTTTTGCGAGTTCCGTCAATTCACTGATTTTCATCTTTTTAAGTTCAATAAGATTCATGTTCTCTCTCCTGTTTTTTCCAATAGTGAGGTACCTGCCCAACGATAGAGGCTAACGCTGTGTGCACACGAATTCTCCACCCGGCTGACAGGATTCATGGTGCACGGTGTGCTTGCCTGCTGTTCCCTTCATATTTCCCGGGGTAACGGAGTGTTTGCACAAGATTGGTGTTTCGGGGCTCTCAGGACCCTCCGGTCGGAAACGCCATTTCTCACACCCATTCCAGCACACCTGTTTCCAGAAAGCCGATAAATAATAATGGGATGTTGCAAAATGCTCGACCTTGGAACCATTATGTGTGAGTGAGAGAAGGTGACTCAGCAGATGAGCTATGCAGTTTTATGACATCCGGTCTTTACCGAATCCTCCAGAGGGTAGGAAACATTTTTCGTAACTACTCAGATGGATAGACTGGGCAGTCACCATTCTCCATTAATATATGAGCACACCCTGTGGATTGTCAAGGATTTTCCTCAATGACCCGTGATCACGTCTGCCGGAGGCTTTCAAGCATTTCCCGGAAGTCATCCGGGAGGTCCGCCTCAAATTCCATGAACCGCCCGTTTTCGGGATGCTGAAAGCCCAAGCGTTTTGCGTGAAGCATCTGGCGCCGGGGAGGTGTAATGATCCCCCCCTTCTTTTGCAATGGATGCCCCTTCCACCACCTTTTTCCAAATCCATAGACCGGGTCCCCCACAACCGGATGGCCCAGATGGGAAAAATGAACCCGGATCTGATGGGTCCTCCCGGTCTTGATAGAAACCCGGAGAAAAGAAAACCCCGCCTGAAAACTTTCCACAAGCCACCAGGTCGTTACGGCCTCTTTTCCTCTGCCCTGGACCACGGCCATTTCCTTACGCTTCCGGGAATGGCGTGCGATCGGCGCATTAATCCGGCCCGTTCTCTCCCGTAACAGACCGTGTACCAGAGCCCGGTATTCCTTCCGTATCTCGCCCGATTTGAACTGGCCGGCCAACGAAGCATGCGCCCGGTCATTCTTTGCCACCACCATGAGTCCCGACGTATCCTTGTCCAGCCGGTGGACGATCCCGGGCCTCGTCACGCCGCCGATTCCTGAAAGATCCCCGCAACGCCAGAGCAGGCCATGGACCAACGTCCCGCTCGCGTGTCCCGGGGCAGGATGGACCACCAGCCCGGCTGGTTTATCCACCACGACAACAAAGGCATCCTCATACACGATGGAAAAAGCTACCGGTTCCGGTTGAACCACGGTCGGGGAAGGCGGTGGAATGGAAAGAGTGATGTGGTCGCCCGTCCGAACCCGGTAGCTGGGCCTGGAGACCACTTGGTTGACATTGACAGCACCCTTCTTTATGAGTTCCTGTATCCTGGTCCGGGAAAGGGCCACGCCTCTCGATACCAGGAAATGATCCAGCCGCACGCCCTCTTCTTCTTCGGAGATATGGAAGAAAAGGGTGCTTTCACCGCTCGGGGTATCAGGATCACGGATCACAATTCCTCATGCTGTCATTGCATCTGACTTCCGACGAACTCATTTTTCGGCAGGCGAACGGCATATACCGGCTTTTTGCAACGCCCTCAAGGTTGGTTTATGCGAAAATACGATCCAAGTCTTCTTCTACCTGTTCTTCGCCCACCTTTCTCGCCAGGGAGATCTCTTTCACGAGCAGGTTTCTGGCCGTGTCGAGCATCTTCCGCTCACCAAACGAGAGTTCCTTTTCCAATTTCAACATCAAGAGATCCCGGTACACTTCAGCCACCTCAAAGGCCGAACCGGTCTTGATCTTCTCCATGTATTCCCTATAGCGGCGATTCCAGGTCTGGTTGTCGATCGGTAAGTCTCTTTTCTTCAGGATGGAGAAAACCTTTGGGACTTCTTTCTGGCCGATGATTTCCCGCAATCCCACATTGTCCACGTTCTGCGTGGGGATCATAATGATCATATCATTGTCAAGGATCCGCATGACATAAAAATCCTGACAGCACCCTGAAATTTCCTGGCTCTCAATTCTTTCAATCCTTCCAACACCGTGAGCCGGATAGACGGCCAAATCACCTACATGAAACATCTAAGCCCCCAATCTAAAAAAATAGTGCAGGTTTTTCAATATGGATATTGGTGAGGATTGAACGCACTCTCTGGAAAGGAGGGTTCGGTCCTCACCATATCTTTTTCCACCTAAAATCTCACAAAATAGCCAACAACAGGTAAGAGCGGTGCGATAACAAGTGAAACCACGGACATCAGCTTGATCAAGATGTTCATGGCCGGTCCCGAGGTGTCCTTGAACGGGTCCCCCACGGTATCACCAACCACGGCCGCCTTATGGTTATCTGAGCCTTTTCCACCCAAATTTCCTTCTTCAATGTACTTCTTGGCATTGTCCCAGGCGCCGCCGCCGTTTGACATGAAGAGTGCCAGGAAAACGCCCATGATGGTGGCGCCGAGCAGCATGCCACCCAGGGTCTCTTTTCCCAGGAGAAAGCCGACCGCCACCGGGGTCAGCACCGCCACCAGCCCCGGAGTAACCATCTCCTTCAGGGCCGATGTAGTAGCAATCGAAACGCAGGTCTTGGAATCCGGTTTTGCCCCTTCTTTCCCTTCCAGGAGACCGGGAATCTCCCGAAACTGCCTTCTGATCTCCTCAACGATCTTGAAAGCGGCCTTGCCCACCGAGGTCATGGTCAGGGCGGCACAGAGCATGGGGACGATCCCCCCGATGAAGGCACCGATGACAACCATCGGGTTCCTGATATCGATAATCTTCAGGCCTGCTGATTGTGAAAATGCCACAAACAGGGCCAGGGCGGTCAGGGCCGCGGAACCAATGGCAAACCCCTTCCCGATAGCCGCAGTGGTGTTTCCAAGGGCATCAAGGCCGTCGGTGATCTTCCTGGTCTCGGGTCCCAAACCAGCCATTTCGGAGATACCCCCCGCGTTATCCGCAATAGGCCCGTATGCGTCAACGGTCATCGTAGCGCCCACCGTGGACAGCATCCCCACAGCGGAAAGCCCAATGCCGTAAATCCCTGCCGTATGATACGCGATGAAGGTCGCCACACAGATGCCGAGAACGGGCAGATAGGTGGACTGCATCCCTACGGCCAGCCCGGCGATAATAACGGTTGCGGGACCTGTCTTCGACTGTTCCGCGATCCGCCTGATGGGAGGACCGGAGGTGTAGTATTCAGCGAGGAGACCGATGGCGATCCCGCAAAGCAGACCGGAAAAAATAGCCCAGAACGCCCCCATGGGCATTCCCAGGCCCTTCGTAATAATAATGGTCAAAATAACAAAAATAACGGCCGCTACAAAGGTGGTGTACCTGAGGGCCCCGGCCGGGTTCCCTTTCTGGAACAACTTGATGGAAAAGACACCCACAAAGGAACTCAACAGTCCGGCCATGACCACCAGGATCGGCATGGCCATGAATTTCAGCTTGACGGCAACCGGAGCAAGTCCTTGCAGCACCGGGAACTTGGCGAACAATTCCGGTGTGACAGCCATGGTGGCGCCGATGGCGATGGTCGCAATCACCGAGCCCACAAAGGACTCGAAGATGTCGGCACCCATGCCGGCGATATCACCCACGTTGTCACCCACGTTATCCGCGATGACACCGGGGTTTCGGGGATCGTCTTCCGGGATCCCGGCTTCCACTTTCCCCACCAGGTCGGCCCCCACATCGGCCGCCTTGGTATAGATACCCCCCGCCACACGGGCGAACAGGGCGATGGAACTGGCGCCCATGGCAAAGCCGTTGATATACTGGGCACTGTCCGGGCTCTTCCCAAAAATCCAGAACCAGAATCCCAGTCCCAGAACACCAAGACCTGCAACGGCCAGCCCCATGACAGATCCTGAAAAGTAGGAGACGTTCAGGGCCCGGGCCTGTCCCGATTTGTTCGCGGCTTCAGCCGTCCGTGCATTCCCCCTGGTCGCGGCCGTCATGCCCGAGTAGCCTGCCAGCATGGAACAAAAAGCCCCCGTGACAAAGGCAATGGCCGTTTTCCAGGCGATCCCCCACCCCAGGAGGATAAACACCACCGCGATAAAAATAAGAAGCGTTGAATATTCCCTTTTTAAGAACGCCATGGCCCCGGAATGAATGGACTCTTCCAGTTCCTGCATCAATGGATTGCCATTGGGCTGTTTCTTGACATAACCGTAAATCAGCCAGGCGATAATGAGACTCAGTATCCCTATAAAGGGAGCATAAATAGTTAATCCCTGCATCAGATTCATACCTCCTCATTTCCAAAATTCTGGCAATTAATCGTGTTCATTGCCGATTCAACCCCTTCCAATACGAACAATTCACAAGCCTGAACCGCCCCTTGAATCACCTGGTTGAGCATTCCTTCCTGGTCCTTGTAAAATGGTGACAGGACAAAATCTTCAACAGGTTCCCCGTACCGGGGACGCCCGATCCCGATCTTGACGCGCGCGAATGCCGTCATTCCGAGATTCCGGATGATGGAAGCCACGCCTTTATGTCCTCCGGAGCCGCTCTTTCTTCCCACCTTGATCCTCCCGAAGGGAAGATCCAGATCATCATGAATGACCAGGATACGTGCCTGATCAATGTCATAATAATCCACACAGGCCTTGACCGCATTTCCGCTGACGTTCATGTATGTTTCAGGACAGAGAAGCATGACCCTTTTCCCCTGAAACATCGCGGACGCATACCGTGCCTGGAAACGCCGGCTCGAGAAACGCGCACCCAGGAACCGGCCCCATGCCTGGAGCACCGCAAAACCAACATTGTGGCGGGTACGCTCATATTTCTCTCCCGGATTGCCAAGGCCCACAATCAGAAACACTTCTCGAAAGTCCCCTCACCCCCTTTCTATTCTTCTGCTGATTCCTCGGCACTCGTCTCTTCCGACTCGGCCGCAACTTCCTCTCCTTCCTCTATTTCCTCTTCAACCTCTTCTTTTTCCACAGCGGGAGCTGCAATGACGGCAATGGTCAGATGACCGTCTTCCAGCGCCCGCATACCCTCGGGAAGCTGAATATCTTCAATATGAAGGGCATCCCCGATGTCCATATCAGAGATATCCACGTCGATAGCATTGGTCAGCTTGTCCGGGAGGCACGAAACAGACACTTCTCTCCGCACATTCTCCAGGATGCCGCCGTTCGTGACCCCGATCGGCGTCCCGTTCAGCTGGATCGCCACGTTCACCGTGATTTCCTTGTCCATGGAAATTTCATAGAAATCCGCGTGCAGGTATTTTTCATGAACAGGATCGCTCTGCAGCTCCTTGAGCATAACGCTCCTGGTCTGGCTCTTTCCCTGCGATTCCACTTCCAGTGCTATGATGACATTTTCTCCCGAGGTGCCCTTCACAATGCGCTCGAAATCACTGTATGCCACCGCCACTTTCATGGGCTCCAGGCCGGGGCCGTAAAAAACGGCCGGGATCTGGCCTTGTTGTCTGAGTTTTCTGGCTGCCCCTTTTCCTGACTCGTGTCTTTCCCGGGCAGCTAATACGGGTTGTGCCATTTTATTCCTCCAAAACGTAGTGTGTGCTAAAGCAGCAAATTAAAAAAATTCAATCCCCTGTCACATCATCCATCACTTAAAATCCGAAATTCGAATTTCGGATTTTCTTCAGTGCTTTTGATTTTTCTATTTTAGTCTTCTCCATTCATACTATTCGCCTGAGTAGTTTTACCGGTAATTAATCAGTAATTTCCGGTTAGGTAATTGCATAACCGTTTGAATTTCTATGATTTTCAACACTTGGCTCAAAATTTTGACTGGCTATAAGGTTGTTGCCGATGCGGGCCTCATTCTGT
>JAFDGR010000376.1 GCA_019309145.1 Deltaproteobacteria bacterium
CAGGAACGTCACTCGGAATTGGCGGCCAGCTCACGGCTGACGGCCGGGTGGACGATACGCAGCGGGGCGCAGTGCGGCTCCGCAATTGCCTCGGGCGCTCGCGCGGAGCGGAGAGCACGCACGCGATCTCGCTTGACCGGCGGGATAACCCAGGTACAATGACTTCAAGCGAGAACTCGGCATCCTGGCGTGGCAGGCATGGCTCCGGACGCGCGCGAAGGCATGGGGAGGCGAGGTGGACGGACGGGCGCAGGCTTGGCCCGAGCGTTCCGCCTCACAGTGAGGAGACCGGCATGGCAACAGCAAAAGAGAAGATACGAGAGGTCATCGAGGCCCAGCCAGATGATGCTTCCTATGAGGAGATCATGCGGGAACTCGCGTTCGAACAGATGGTGGAACGTGGCTTGGCCGATGCAAGGAAGGGCCGCGTGATTTCGAATGATGAGATGAAATGTCGTATCAGAACATGGCGAGAATAAGATGGACATCTGAGGCCGAGGCGTGGCTGAAGGAAATTCATGACTACATCGCCGAAGACAATCCGTCGGCAGCAGCCAAGGTCGTAGAGGAAATACATGAGAAGGCCCAAATGCTCTGCCAGTTTCCGGACATGGGCTACAGATATCGCTCAGAAGACGAAGGCGAAATCAGGATCATGCTTTACGGTCATTACCGGATTGTGTATCTCCGACGGGAGGACGAGGAACTGATAGATGTCCTGGGCGTGTTTCACGGGGCGCTTGACATGGACAGGTATCTTCCTTGACATCAAGACATCACAAGCCCACGCCGCCCATTCGCCACACCCCGGGGGCACGGGTTGGGTCATCTCCCGCCGGCGTGCCTGGTCACGCCAACCGTCGTGCAGTCGTCGAAGGCGACGTTGAGTCTTGACTCTCGACTGGACGGTTTTCCCCAGTGAACGACATCATCATCCGTGACCTCAGACCGACTGATGTGGACGTAATCGCGGACATTGCTGTCGCCGCCTGGGAGCCTATTTTCGCCTTTTTTCGCCGGACAATGGGGGAAGACCTGTTCGCCGCGGCTTGCCCGGACTGGCGGAAGGAGAAAGCAAGACAGGTGAGGGCTGCCTGCGATCCGGCGCATCCGGCTCTGGTGTGCGTGGCAGAGAAAGAGGGGCAGGTCGTGGGGTTTATCACGTTCCATGCCAACGATGCCTCTCGAATCGGCGAAATCGGGAACAATGCGGTTCGCCCGGACTTCCAGAGCGCGGGCATTGGCACGCGGATGTACGAGCACGTCTTTGAGCGATTGAGGAGACTGGGGATGCGGTTCGTGAAGGTGGGCACCGGCGGAGACCCGGCCCACGCGCCCGCGCGAAGGGCGTACGAGAAGGCGGGCTTCTCAATCCAACTCCCGAGCGTTACGTATTATCGCGCGTTGTGAAATGTCGGGAGGCAAATGATCGAGAAGGGGGGGAACGTACAACATCCAACATTCAACGTCCAACATCCAACGTCCAACGTCCAACGTCCAACGTCCAACATCCAACATTCAACGTCCAACATCCAACGTCGAACGTACAACGTCGAACGTACAACATCCAACGTCCAACATCCAACGTACAAGATCCAACGTCCAACATTCAACGTACAAGATCCAACGTCCAACATTCAACGTCCAACGCCCAACGTCAAACATCCAACGTCGAACATCCAACATCCAACGTCGAACAGACGGGCAGGAGCAATGGGGAGCGCGCGGGTGCTTGATTCCACAGCGGCGCAGGACGCGCGGCGCCAGCCCTGGCGTGTGGCCTCTTTTGCGGACAGGGGTGTCGTCGTTCTCCCCCAGCCCCTAAATGCGGTCGGTCATCAGGTTCTCGTGTTTCGTTGTGTCGGGCACACGCACGCACAGGGTGTGGCGTCCGGGCGCCAGGAGCACCGGCCCGGCAGGAGCAGGCTCCTCCTTGCCGTCGTGCACCAGGCTTATCGAGGCATCGGGCGCCGGACGGATGAACTCGCCCTGAATGCCCTCCGGCACCTGGACGGAAATGACCATGGTGCCCTGACCCAACTCCCAGGCGACGTCGATCGCGCCCGAAGGGGTCGGGATGCTGCCGTATGCCCGCTTCAGGCCGCCGGACTGCGGGGCCAGATGGAACTCGCGGAACGCTTCGGCCGTGGGTGTGACGCCCAGAACGCGCGCGGGCAACAGGTGCAACATCGCGCAACTGAACGCATGGCAGAGGCTCCCGCAGTCCGAGCCGCCTCCCATCGACTTGCCCCCCCAGTACTCCCAG
>JAFDGR010000115.1 GCA_019309145.1 Deltaproteobacteria bacterium
ATGGCTTGCCCGGTGCTGTGGGCTTCTGAGAAGCTTCTTTTTGGAAGGCTGTTTTTAGCGGAGACCTGCCCATTCTCTCTCCCTTTAAAGGCTACACCAGCATGTGGGCAAAACCTATGAAAACAAAATTCAGTTGGATGCTGCCATTTGGCATAGATTGCCATTGGCTGCCAATCGCATAAAATAATCCGGTAAGGCCGGAAGTCTTATGATTTTTCGAAACCCGGGGAGAACACGATCTACCCCTGACTGTAATTCGATCTCACTTGATAAAAATATCGGATCCATTTTGCCGAAGAGTTCATCGAGATCCGCTTTGCCGTTCAAAAGGACCCTCATGTAATCTGGATTGTCCAGGTTTTTCACCAAAGGTGTATCAACAAGCATGTTCTTGAGGATCCGTTGCATAGAGTTATTCCCCGTCTTTCGACGGTTTCCACGATTCAGTTCTCGGAAAAAATGTTCAAGAATGTTATTGGTGCGTTGAGGATATATGGTAACAGGGCCTGCGGGAGTATTAACCTCAATTGGGTCGTTAAAGAGTTTGTCAAGATATTTGTCGATTTGTTTGGCCATCTTACAACAAAGCTGGTCGAAAGAAAGTTTTTGATCCTGATCGATCCGCCTGCGAAATCGCATGACACTCTCACGGATGCTGAACATGGCTTTGGTTGCGCCTTCATCGTTGAGCCCATTGCCACCGCCGGGTAAAGCAATACGCATAGCCCTGCGCAGCGAGTCAAACATCCGGCTTCGCCATTGCAGTTCATCGACCAGATTCTTAAACTCGGGATCTTCGGCAACTTCAGATGCCGCCCAAAAAAGTTTGTAAAGATACTGAATGTTGTTGGGCTCGTCATTCGTGGACAACTTTAGCAAGCGGGGCATTTGCTGATCCAGTTCCAGCAGGCGCTCGGCGAAGTTCAGCAGGGGACGGTCAAAGGGAAAACCGTAACCATCGCCGCTGTGTTTGCCATGCAATGCCCACAGGGTCAGCCCGTAGGCCGACAGAAGCGGCAAGAGCGGCGGTTTTCCCTCTGCATTCAGGATTGGCTTTGCCAGCCCCATTGGATCGGAAGATTGCTCGCAGGCGGCTTTGCGTGTCTCCCGCACCAGAGCGCATAACTTTGAACTGATTGAATGGGACCGCAGGCGGTTTCTGAGTTTTCGATATGCGGGATCAAGGAAATCCTTACCGATGTCACGCAGGAAGTGAAAGTGACAAATGAAATCCGGCACCCCGGGGAACACCTCTTTAACCGCTTTGCATATTCCGTATCCCATATCATGCACGGAGGCTATCGGTGTTCCGTAGGACGCTTTGATGTCTTTCAAAAAGGGGATAATATGATCGGAGTGCTCACTTGGGATTTTGATATTGGCAAGCACGATTTTGCTGAGACCGTCAAGACCTGTCATCAAAGCGGGAGCATCGCCCGCGTGCGTTGCATCCAAATGGAGAATATAGCCACCGGAAAGTGCCATGGTCTCGCGAATCCGAGGTATTGCCTGCCGGTGGGCACGGGCCAGGTACAAAATGAACTTACGCCCCAGATAATTGATCTCCGAGGCGCACAACGCTACATTGCGGGTAGCCAATTCAGCGCGTATCTCTTCCGTGGTTTTATGCCGCTGATACATTGACCGTCCAACAAAAACCATCACATCGTATGCAACGTTTGATCGGACGGGAACCATTTGATGCAATGTTTCAGAACCAAAGGTAGTACCGCAGCTCGGGCATTGAGAAAGAGTTTCATGAGCGATAATCGGCCCGGTCATCCGAAACACTTTCTTTCGCCGGGTCTTTTGAACCAGAAGCCGGGTTCCGCACAGACATTCCTCTCTTTGCGGAGTAAATCGAATGACCGGGGGCCGCGGAAAGAGTGCCGCAGGCGATGTATCCATCGACAATTGTTTGAGGGTGCAGTTCAATGCTTTGAGAGCACGGGCACCGCAGTCAGCATCGTTTTTTTTAGGCCGTGTTGATCGAAAAGCTGTTCGATTTGTCTTGCACTCACGGTCACATTTTTGCTTCGGGAGATTTTTTCGGCCAATTGCTCGAAGCTTGAATCGGGGCTGCGAATAAACTCTGCCAGAACCAAGACTGCGATCTCGGCTGAAAACCGTATCTCCGGTAGATTCCGAGCAGTCAATACTTGCCGCTGGCTCTCCGCTTTGTGCGGATCGGCAGCAAAGTAAACTTGGCAGCGCCCTATTTTCTGTCGCTGGATTTTGCCCTTGCGCCACAGGTTGACCAGAACCCCATGGCAACGGCACCGGAGAGTCTCCCCGAGCATCTCCGCGCTCATACCGGCCGGGCTCGCAGTGATCAGGGCAATGAGGGTTTTGGTTAGCGTCCCTGCACGGGAGAAACCGATATCGTGATAAAACCAAAGCCCGTTTTTTCCAAATCGCGGTATCGAGCGAAGGGTATACCAGCCACCGTTGTGCGTGAAACTGCTGTAGTAACCTAAGTCCGCCAGAAACCGTCGAACCGACGGAATCGAGTAGTGCATCTCTGCAGCCAGTGGGTGGATCATCCAGCATGGGGATTGGGCAAAAAGGGAGACGAGGCGTTGGCTTGGTGGAATGGTGGTTGTCATGATGGACCTCCGAGAAAGTATTGCAAATGGAAGCGAAAGCTTCGTTTGTATGCAATACCTTATCAGACATCATGCCCCATGGCAACCCCTTTTTACCCGAAGATAAACTGGAAAGGTTTCGTTGTATGTCTTTTGATATCAGCATGTTAAACTCAAACAATGTCCCTCTGAACGTCGAAACCTTTTCCTCAACTTCGTCTCAAAATTATGATAAAGTATGGCATGCTACATGGCCTAAGTACTTGATATCTGTACGCGCCAACTGAATTTTGTTTTCATAGGTATGAAGATTAACACAAAGATCATGGTCATGATCACCCTTGCGCTGGTGCTTACCTCGCTCATCGTGGGTGCAATGGCGGTCTGGCAACTCGATCGAAACGGTGCTCATTCCATTGCCCAAATAGAAAAACTCGGCCGCGCGAGCATCCAGGACATGAAACTCCGGGGAGAAACAGAAATAGACCACTACCGGAAGGATATCCTGGAGGCAAAAAAAGACATGCTCCGTTCAGAGGTCCAGACTGCGGCCAGTTTTCTTGAAAAGGGATCACAGGACGCCGATGCCATGACAAAAAACGCCCTGACGGGTGACGTCCGAAAGGCTATTCTTTCCGAACAGCAGGAAAATACCGCAAAATTCATCGGGAAGCTTCGCTATGGCCCGAAAAATCAAGATTATTTCTGGATTAACGATATGCAGCCCAAGATGGTGATGCACCCGTATAAGCCGAATCTCAACGGGAAAGACCTCTCCGGAATAAAGGACCCTGATGGGAAAGAAATCTTCATGGCGTTTGTGAAGATCTGTCGTGAAAAAGGAGAAGGCTTTGTGCACTATTCCTGGCCCAGATATGGGGTGGATAAACCCGTGCCGAAGCTCTCCTTTGTAAAACTCTTCAAAAAATGGGGATGGGTTATTGGAACCGGAGTTTACCTTGATCAGATGGAAAAAGCGGTGCAAGCACGAAAGGCGGCGCTGGACAAGCAGGTAAAAGCCGCTGAAGCACACATTATCAACCGGATCAATACCCAAAAAAAACTGGTCAACAAAAACATCAGGCATGTCACCGGCTGGATAGCCGGCATCACCCTTTTTATCCTGTTTCTGGGACTTGCATTTTGTTACTGGTTTATGCGCCGCAGCATCACACTCCCGGTCAATCGCATTGTGGAAGGTTTGAGCGAGGGAGCGGAAGAGGTCGCCGCGGGCTCCAGCGAGGTTTCTTCCGCGAGTCAGTCTCTCGCCCAGGGTGCCTCCGAGCAGGCTGCATCTATTGAAGAAACCTCTTCTTCATTGGAAGAGATTGCCTCCATGACAAAACAGAATGCTGAAAATGCTACCCAGGCAGATGCCCTTATGAAGGAAGCGAACAGGGTGGTTGGAGAGGCGAACCAGGCAATGGCAAACCTCACCAGTTCCATGGAAGAAATTTCAAGAGCGAGTGAGGAAACGCAAAAAATTATCAAAACAATAGATGAAATCGCATTCCAGACCAACCTCCTCGCCCTGAATGCGGCGGTGGAGGCGGCAAGAGCGGGTGAGGCGGGCGCGGGATTCGCGGTGGTTGCCGATGAAGTCAGAAATCTTGCCATGCGCACCGCAGAAGCCGCAAAAGATACGGCCACCCTCATAGAGCAGACCTCGAAAAAGGTGATGGACGGTTCAATCCTCCTGAGCCAGACCAACGAGGCATTCGGCACGGTAGCCGACAGCACCGCGAAAGTGGGAGAGCTTGTCGCTGAAATCGCGGCAGCCTCCAATGAACAGGCCCAGGGAATTGAACAGGTCAACAGGGCTGTCTCGGACATGGACACGGTGGTCCAGCAGAATGCGGCTAATGCCGAGGAATCGGCTTCAGCATCGCAGGAGATGAACGCGCAGGCGGAAAACATGAAAGGAATCGTGCAAGAACTGGTGGCGCTTGTCGGTATCGGAAGAAACGGGAACTCGCATCATTTCGCGCGACCATTGCTTGACAATACATTTCCGGTAAATAAAAAAGGCTCCGGTAGAAGAGCCCTCGACGAACAAGCCAGGTCTTCTTGGAAACCGGCAGGGGAGCCGCTCAGGCCGGAACAGGTCATCCCCATGGACGATGATTTCCAGGATTTTTAAGATTATTTACACTCCACCTCGGCCTGGTCACCCATGTGTTTGAGCCGCCACGCCCGGGGACTCATGTACCTGGATCCAAGACTCCACATTCCGTCCTTCCTGGCCCTGGCCATTTTTTCGGCTTCCATGTAAGGCTGTATATCCAGTCCTTTCGGGAGATTTGCTTGCTGCACTTCCGCGAGCCCATGTTTTACCATCTCCAGATTAATATTCTTCCCCTCCAGATAGATAACGCCAATGATATTATCATGCGGATAAGGTGCGACCCCATAGCCCACCACGTCAACAGAACGATGCAAGATCATGCTGCTCAAAAAATCCTTCGCCTCTTTCCCGTAAGGCTGCCCCTGTCTGTTCACCTGGTTGCCGACTTCAGGCGCATCAATACCGACAAGCATGATGTAGATGACGACCCCGGGGGCCTCGGCCTGGACCGTATCCCCGTCGTAGACGCGGGTTATTGTAAACCGATCGGCGGAGAATGCGGGGAGACAAAGCAAAGCAAGAGCCGCCAGGACTCCTGCCAGGAAAAGCAGAGATTTCTTCATGTATTGTGCCTCATCGTTTCAGATGACAAGGAGTATACAATAGTTTTCCCACCGGAACAAAAGAAAAATGACCGCCCGTTCCTTTTCAGCATCCCAGAAGTGTCATCCGCACCGATTTTCCCTCTCATAAAGAGATGCGCCTGCGAAAAGAAATTGACATTCATGAATCGCCCGTCTTAAAAAGAGAGCATCAAACGGTTTTTATTTGTTCTGAACCCGACATCCTCAGGCTTGAATGAATCAACACCCTGCAAGAGTATTTATCAGAGATGACTTTGGAAGACGCTCCGGCCTGGACCGGCGCAGGAATCCGGAGTTCCCCACTGGTGACGAAAAAAGAAAAGGTGTCGAACGCAGGAAACAAACCCGGCGGAGGGCATCATCTGACAGAAGATCGGGCGTTGAAAGGAGACGGGAGAGCTCCGCAGACTCGAGAGTATTCTGGTCCATCACAGATTCCGGTCCTCTGAACCTGGCTGGAGACATCCCTCTCTGCGTTATTGGACCGGATCGAAGGAATGGAAAAGAGAGGAGGACCGGTTTTGACCGGCGGGATTTCATGGTGCTCTGAACTGGATGAGAAACAAACGCCTTGTACCTGAGGAATGCTGCTTGAAATTACAATTCCCATTACTATATTAAAGGGTGCGTTTCCATTTTGCCCTTTGGATTTTCTTGAAGTGACCCCTGCTCCCAGAGTGGGGAAAATCTTTAAAATCTTCAAAGAGAGACGACCGTCCCGGAATGGCGGCATTTTTTTTGCAGCATGAACTCATTTTGGAACCGGTGTTGAATATGTTGCCGCAAAGGAAGGAATTGTCTCGAAAAAGGAGATGCAAATCAGGCAGAGCCCTGCCAGGTACCACGGAGAATTGAGGAAGGATATGAAAACCAACGTAGAAGAAATCAGCCCGGTGAAGAAAAAACTTATTGTAGAAGTTGACTCCACGGAAGTGGATAACCTGTTACAGGCAGCATATAAAAAGGTGGGGAAACGGGCGAAGATCCCGGGCTTTCGGCCGGGCAAGGCACCGAAAAAGATTCTGGAGAGGTATTTCGGGGATCAGGTGCATGAAGATGTGACCCGGGATATCATCAGCAATACCTTTCCAAAGGCACTCCAAGAAAGCGATATGTACCCGCTGGGCACGCCATTACTGGAAAAAAATCCCCTGAAGGCAGGGGAAAGTTTCACCTATAGCGCCATTATGGAAGTGCGCCCCGAGATCCAGGTAAAGGATTACCTGGGGGTAGAGATTGAAAAAGAGGAATGCGTGGTATCGGACGAGAAAGTGCGCGAGCGTCTCCAACAGATACAGAAGGCTCACGGCAAGCTCAACGTCATTGAAGAGGACCGCCCGGTCAAAGAGGGAGATTACGTTGTGCTCGAATATGAAGGGTTTGAGAACGATGCACCCATAGAAGGAATCAAGGCGCATAATTTCATGCTGCACGTGGGAAGCGGTGATTTTCACCCCGGATTCGAGAGCGCCCTCATTGGCTTGAAAAAGGGCGAGCAAGGCGAGGTGGATGTGGATTTCGAGGAAACCTATTACCACGAGAAGCTCGCCGGGAAAAAGGTCCACTTCACCTTCCAGATCCATGATGTAAAGGAGATGGTGCTTCCTGAACTGGATGACGCATTTGCCAAAAACTTCGGCGATGAATTTCAGGACATGCAGACCCTTGAAAACCGGGTACGTGAAATGGTTACCGCGGAAGAAGAAAAAAGGATCGAAACGGACCTGAAAAGGCGGTTGATGCAGGACATCGCTGAAAAATGCGAATTTGACCTTCCGGAAGTGCTCGTCAATGCAGAGATCGATAATGCGCTCAACAGAGTCCGGGAAAACCTGATGAGAAGCGGTTCCAGCTTCGAAAAGGCAGGGCTTTCAGAAGAAAAACTGAGGAAGGATTTTCGGGAAGATGCTGAAAAGCGGGTAAAGGAAATGCTGATCCTTGGCGAAATCGCGAACCGCGAAGGCATCAGCATCGACGATGAAGAGCTGGCGGAGGGTATTGCCGGCATTGCCCGCTCCATGGGACAACCTGTTGAAAGTATTAAGCAATATTACGAAGCCAGGGGGCTCATGGATTCATTGAGGGAGACCTTGATGGAGGAAAAAACATTGAATTACCTGGTGGAGCATGCTAAAATCCCTACAGAACAAAGCGAAAATGCGAAGCCGGATACACAAACCGACGTACAAAAGGAGCCAAGTTAAATTCCATGTTGATACCAGTCGTTGTAGAACAATCGAACCGTGGGGAGAGGGCGTATGACATCTATTCCCGCCTCCTGAAAGACAGGATTATTTTCATGGGGGAACAGGTGGCTGATGGGATGGCAAATACCGTCATCGCGCAAATGCTGTTCCTCGAATCTGAGGATCCTGACAAGGATATCAATCTTTACATCAATAGCCCGGGAGGTTCTGTCACGGCAGGCCTCGCGATTTATGACACAATGCAGTACATCAAGCCGCAAGTGGCAACGATCTGCATGGGGCAAACGACCAGTATGGCGGCATTACTGCTGGCAGCGGGAGCGAAAGGAAAGCGGTACGCTCTCCCCCACTCCAGGATCATGATACACCAGCCCCTGGGAGGAGCCCAGGGTCAGGCTACTGATATCGATATCCAGGCCCGGGAAATTCTCAAAATCAGGGATGTGCTGAACAAGATCCTCGCCAAACATACCGGACAGGACATTGAAAAAATCCGTGTTGACACAGAGCGCGATTTTTTCATGAGCAGTGAAGAGGCCCTTGAATATGGAATCATCGACCGGGTTATCACAACTCGCGAGATGCAGGAAAACGCCAAAGAGAAATAGAAGGGAAACGTCTTATGCCAAGAAGGGATGACTCAAGCGACGACCTGCTCTGCTCCTTTTGTGGAAAGAGCCAGGATGAAGTAAAGAAACTCATTGCAGGCCCCTCTGTCTATATCTGCGATGAATGTATCCAGTTATGCAATGAAATCATCGCCGAAGAATACGGCGATGAAAAAGACAGTCAAGCGGCCGACGAATTGCCCAAGCCCGCGGAGATCAAAGAGGCGCTTGATCAATACGTTATAGAACAGGAAAAGCCCAAAAAGGTTCTGTCGGTGGCCGTTCATAACCACTATAAAAGGATACACACGAAGGTGGATATGGAAGGCATTGAAATCCAGAAAAGTAACATCCTCCTGATCGGTCCTACCGGGTGCGGAAAGACCCTCCTTGCCCAAACCCTGGCAAGGATCCTCAAGGTACCATTCACCATTGCCGATGCCACCACCCTTACCGAGGCGGGGTACGTGGGCGAAGACGTGGAAAATATCATCCTCAACCTGGTCCAGATGGCCGATTACGATATTGAGGCCGCGTCCAAAGGGATCGTATACATTGATGAGATAGATAAGATTGCCCGAAAATCAGACAGTCCATCCATCACCAGGGATGTCTCCGGTGAGGGGGTCCAGCAGGCCCTTCTGAAAATCATTGAAGGGACCATGGCCAGTATCCCCCCCAAGGGCGGCAGGAAGCATCCCCACCAGGATTTCGTGAAAGTGGATACCAGCAACATCCTCTTCATTTGCGGGGGGACGTTCAATGGGCTGGACAAACTCATCAGAAATCGCATTGGAAGCAAGGCCATGGGATTCGAGGCGGATATTCATGCCAAGGGTGAGATTGACATGAATGAGATCATGGCCCAGGTACAGCCTGAAGATCTCATCAAGTTCGGGCTCATTCCGGAGTTTATCGGGAGGATCCCGATCATCACATCTCTGAATGAACTGAGCCTCAAGGCCCTTGTCCGAATTCTTACAGAGCCGAAAAACGCCCTGGTCAGCCAGTATAAAAAGCTCTTTGAACTGGAAGAAGTCAATCTCAAGTTTACGGAGGAGGCCCTGCAGGCGGTCGCCAAGAGTGCTCTTGAAAGAAAATCGGGGGCGCGTGGCCTCCGGGCCATTCTTGAATCGGTCATGCTGGATATCATGTACGAAATTCCATCCATGCCCGAAGTCCGGGAATGTGTTGTTGGCGAGGAGGTCATCACCAAGGGTGAAACTCCTCTCATACTTTACGAAAATCAAGCAGGATACGCGTGATATCATGTTTACTGGAAATAAAAAAGATCATCCGGATTTCTCTGCCATAGAGAAATATTATTACCCGCTTTTGCCCCTGAGGGACGTTGTGGTGTTTCCCAATGTGGTGGTTCCCCTGTTCGTGGGGCGGGATAAATCCATCAAGGCGCTGGAATATGCCATGTCCCACCAGAAGGAGATCTTTCTCTCCGCCCAGAGGGATGCGAAAGTGGACAAACCCACCCCCAGGGATATCTTTCATTTTGGGACGCTGGGGACCGTCCTGCAGCTTCTCAAATTACCGGACGGCACCGTAAAGGCACTCATTGAGGGGAAAGAACGGGGAAAAATAGAGAATTTCCTGGATAACCGCGAATTCTTCATGGTTGAAGTGACCAAGCTCTCTTCGGATTATGAGATCAACCTCGAGAGCAAGGCCATGATTCGCTCAATCAATTCCAGCTTTGAGGAATACGCCAAACTGAACAACAAAATCAGCGAAGAGATCGTCTCGACCGTCACCAACATCGAGGATCCCGTGCGCCTGGCTGATACCATTGCGGGCCATCTCGCGCTCAAAGTCGTTGACAAGCAGGAAATCCTCGAAGAGCAGAACCTGAATCGACGTCTGGAGCGCATCTACGAGAAGCTCCGCAATGAAATCGATATCCTGAAGCTGGAACAGCGCTTGAGAACCCGCGTCAAAAAGCAGATGGAAAAGACCCAGAAGGATTACTACCTCAACGAGCAGATGCGGGCCATCCAGAAAGAGATGGGCACCAAGGACGATTTCAAGGCCGAGCTCGATGAACTGGAAAAGAAGATCAAACGCAAGCGCCTCTCAAAGGAGGCACACAGCCGGATAAAACAGGAATTCAAGAAACTCAAGCTCATGTCGCCCATGTCGGCGGAAGCGACGGTCGTGCGCAATTACGTGGACTGGATTCTTTCGCTTCCCTGGTATGACAAGACAAAAGAGAAGCTTGATATTGAGGAAGCCGAAAAGATTCTCGACGAAGATCACTATGGTCTTGAAAAGCCCAAGGAAAGGATCGTTGAATACCTGGCTGTCCAGCGTCTTACCAAGAAGATCAGGGGGCCTATCCTCTGTCTTGTGGGTCCTCCCGGCGTGGGGAAAACCTCTCTTGCCAAGTCCGTGGCAAGGGCGACAGGCCGGAACTTTGTCAGGCTCTCCCTCGGGGGAGTACGTGACGAAGCTGAAATCCGCGGGCACAGGAGAACGTATATCGGCGCCCTTCCGGGAAAAATCCTCCAATTCCTGAAGAAGGCAAAGTCCAACAATCCCGTGTTCTGCCTTGACGAGGTAGACAAGATGAGCACGGATTTTCGCGGTGATCCATCAGCCGCCCTGCTCGAGGTACTTGATCCTGAACAAAATTTCGCCTTTAACGATCATTACCTGGACCTGGATTATGATCTTTCGCAGATTCTTTTCATTACAACGGCGAACAACCTCCACAGCATACCCCTCCCCCTCCAGGACAGGATGGAGATTATCCGTCTTCCCGGGTACACTGAGGTGGAGAAACTCAATATCGCGAAGCAGTTCCTGATCAAGAAACAACGGGAACAAAACGGGCTTTCTGAGGAAAACATCTCTTTTTCCGACGGCGCGCTCCTTACCATCATCCGCAACTACACGAAAGAGGCGGGCGTCCGGAACCTGGAACGAGAGATCTCTTCCATTTGCCGGAAGGTTGCCAAGGAAGTGGTGAGAAAAGGGAAGGACACGAAAATTCACATTACTTCCCAGTCCATACACAAATACCTGGGAGTCCCGAAATACCGTTACGGCCGCACCGAGGAAAAAGACAGGATCGGTCTTACCACCGGCCTGGCCTGGACCGAGGTGGGCGGAGAGCTCCTCCAGACAGAGGCCACGGTCATGCCGGGCAAAGGCAACCTCGTCCTCACCGGCAAGCTGGGCGAGGTCATGCAGGAATCCGCCCAGGCCGCGCTCAGCTATGTGCGCTCAAGGGCGACCCGGTTGAAGCTGCCCGAGAATTTCTATGAAAAGGTTGACATTCATATCCATGTTCCGGAAGGCGCTATTCCGAAGGACGGCCCCTCTGCCGGCATCACCCTGGCAACGTCCATTGTCTCCGCATTGATCAGAAAACCGGTCAACCGGGACATTGCCATGACCGGAGAGATCACGCTCCGAGGGCGCGTGTTGCCCATTGGCGGCCTCAAGGAAAAAATCCTCGCAGCCCACCGCGGCGGCATCAGCAAGGTGTTGATCCCCCTGGAAAACAGGAAGGATATCGAAGAAATACCCAAGAAAATTCTCAAAAAGGTTGAACTTGTCCTGGTAGAACATATGGATGAAGTGTTGAAAGAAGCACTCGTTCTGGAGGAGGGAGAGGAACTCTTCGCGCCTGAAGACCAATGCGAGCCTTTTTCCATCACCAAACCGACTGTTGAAATTACCCGGCCGGCCACAGATATGCTGGCCCATTGACCTGAGAAATTGTCTTGACATGCCCGGTCCGTGTTGGTAGCTTTACATCCTCAATTGTAGGCGGATAGCTCAGCGGGAGAGCATCGGCCTTACAAGCCGGGGGTCACGGGTTCAAATCCCGTTCCGCCTACCACCGTGACCTTTTATTTTCAGGCGGGAAGATCGCCAGTTCGAGGCTCTCTGAAGCATCCACCTCTTCGCAGGTGGTCAACAACATAAATGCGGGGACGTAGTTCAGTTCTGGTTAGAACGCCGGCCTGTCACGCCGGAGGTCGCGAGTTCGAGTCTCGTCGTCCCCGCCACCGAACACAGAAAAGCCTATCTTTTGTGAGATAGGCTTTTTTTATTGACGGGCCGGCTTTCCCTCCATAAAAAGTTTCCATGCCCTACTTCGTATATAT
>JAFDGR010000377.1 GCA_019309145.1 Deltaproteobacteria bacterium
TGTCGTCGCAGGATACTCCGGAGATGTCGTCCCCGTTGTTCCAGATAATGCAGTTGGTCAGAGTCACGGGCGCCTCACCCACGGCAAGGACGCCGACGTTTGCGTTGCTGTAAATCGTACAATTGAGTATCTCAACCGAGTTGTATGTATTCATGAACCGGATGCCGTTGCTGTCGTTGTGGGCAATGACGGTGTTGAAGATGCTGCCGCCAACGGGGTTGCTGGAGTCGCCACTGAAATAGATCCCGGCGCCAAACGTCGCGATGTTATAAGTTATCCTGTCAAATCCCTTGAAATCGACGTCGCATTCCCTCTCGGCATAGACACCGCCTCCACCGCCAGCCGTATTGTGGTAAATGATGTTCGAATTGAGTTCCAGGTTGACATGGTCGTAACAGTAAACGCCTCCACCATTGCCCGAAGTCGCGAGGTTCTCCTCAATCACGCAGCCCCCGAGCGAAAGCGTTACACGCTCTTGTATCAAGATACCGCCGCCGTTTTCACTCGTTGCCTCGTTATCGTGGATGTTGCAGTAGGTGATCGAGGCGTCACCGTCACCTTCATAATCTATATCTGTGCTACAGTAGATGCCGCCGCCGCTTTTTGAGGCGGTGTTGTTGTATATCTCGCAGGAGACTATTGTTGGTTCTGCCTGGTTCACAATCATGACGGCCCCACCTCTCACGGCGGTGTTGTAGTACATCTCGCAGCCGCTGATCCTGGGCCATGAGGAGCTTCCAGCGCAGAAGATTCCCCCTCCGCCCCCCGCTACACTATCGTCCGAGGCCTCATTGTTATCGAATGTGCAGTAACGGATGTGCGCCGACCCGTTCACGGTAATGCCGCCGCCTATCGCCGCGCGGTTGTCAATGAAATCGCAGTGATCGACAATTGTATTGCTACTGATATAGACCCCACCGCCTCGTCCGGAGGTTTCATTGTCCTCGAAAACACAGTCCGTGATCTCAACCAGGACCAGACAGTAGATGCCCCCGCCATGTGAGGAGGACGTGTTGTGAGATATGACGCAATTGGTGAATGAAACGTCGTTCGAGCCGGTTACGACGTAACCTCCGCCGCCGTAAGCACCCTGGTTGTCCGTGATGATGCAGTCGTCCACCGCCACATAATCAGCTGCGTTTATGGTAAGACCCCCGCCGTTGATCGAAGCGGCGCCCCCGGTGATCGTTACCCCGCTCACCGAGATGTAATTTTCGTGGAAGCACCCGATCACCAGCTCCGTACGCTCAGCATCAATGATCGTGTATTCTCTGCCGCCCTCGCCCTGGATCGAGAAATAACTCCACATCTGAAGCGGGAACGTCTCATATTCGCTGGAGTGCATGCTCGGGCTGTAGGTCCCCGCCTTGACGTGGATGATGACCCGGTCTGAAGAGCTGCCTTCGATCGAGCCGTCCGTCAATACCCGCGTGATCGTCCTCCAGGGGTTGCTCTCGCTTCCATCCCCGGTCGCGTTGCTCCCGTCGTCATCCACCCAATAATGCTGCGTCGCCGCTGCCGGGACAATCAGTCCAATCGCCAAAAACAAGCCAATCAAAGTCAGACCGAGTAAGTTTCTTTTCTGCATCCTCAAAAACCTCCTTGTAGTTCGGGATAATCTCCTGTAAGGTAAACTCTCGTAATTTCATAAACACACTGTTGTTATTCGCACATCTGCGTTCCATTCCCCTTGCCATCGACACCACTTCACAAGCCGTAAGGCCCCAGAACTTGGAACCTGGAACCCGGAACTGCTTCACGGCTTTCGGCTTTCGACTAACAACTAACCGATCCGCCGAAGCCGGTGCACGACACGCTCGGGCCGAGAATCGAGATGATCTCACCGCTATTGATCGTGGTTACTTTTGGCGCCTCATACGTCTTCGTTGCCTTCATGGTTTTCTCCTCTTCATCTTCAAATCGTGGCAGGCTGGAAAGCCCGCCTTACATCCTTTGCTTGTTTTCTATAGCGATGGCCAGAAGCGCGGCATGTATGACATGACGCGCAATATCTCAGGCCGGTTCACGCCTGGTCTCATTCTCTCGTCCGGGATGACGATCTGCCTAATCGAGGCGCGCGCCGAGACCGGGCCATGCCTCGTCGCTGTGCCGTCCGTCTCTACATCGACCAAGTAATAACTGTATGTTACGCCCGGCCTGACGTTCGTATCGAGGAACTCGTAGGCCGCGCCGGCGGCCGGGCTGCCCTTCGCGGGAATTAAGCGGTCGTTGATCTTCTCCGGTGTCG
>JAFDGR010000378.1 GCA_019309145.1 Deltaproteobacteria bacterium
AACAAATTGTTTCCGGTATCTCTTGGGCAGCCCTTTTACCAGGGCCGTAATCTTTTCCCTGTAAAGACCGGGCACGCCCCATTCCAGCCGCTCGGGCGATAGGAGGGACAACAACCCCGAAGGGACTGAAATGGTCACCCCATCCTCATCTTTCCCGGGGGCGAACCTGTACGCGCACTTGAAAAGCCTGTTCCCGAAATCCACCTGGTTCGGAAAAAGAGAGAGTTCATCCTCATCCGGCCTTTCGAGAAGCAGGTCCTTCTCGGTCATCCTGAGGAAGTCATCCCCTCCCCGCTCCCTGATCACTTTCTTCAGGCTCCGGATATCACAAACCCCCTCGAGCCGCCGGGAATAAAAATCGGCCACATCTTCATCCCCGACTATGATTCCCCTCCGCCTTACCTTCTCTTCCAGTTCCTGCACCCTCTGGAACAACTTCCGGTTATGCCTGAGAAAAGAAAAGGACTCCTTCACATCCCCTTCCACCAGGGCCGATTGAACGAATATCCGGTGGGCTTCGTCAGGATCAATACGGCCAAAAGACACCGATCTCCCGGATACGATGATCAGGCCGAAAAGGGTCACCTGCTCCAGGGCACGGACCTCGCCCCGGTTCTTTTCCCAGTGAGGATTGGAATAGGTGGACCTGCACAGGTCCCCTCCAAGTTCCTCCAGCCAGTCGGGCTCGATCTTTGCCACGGTCCTGGCAAACAGCCTGGAGGTCTTGACCATCTCGGCGGCAACGATCCAGGAGACTCCCTTGTTGAACAGCGTGGAACCCGGGAATACCATGACCTCCCTGCCCCTGGCCGCCTGGTACATATTTTTCTCTTTCTTCACGGCGATATTGGAAAGAAACCCGGCCAGGATGGACTTGTGAATCCTCTCGTAAGTCCCCTCTTTTTTCCCCGGCTCCCCGGGCCCCTCTATCCCTTGCTTCTGCTCATCTATGATGGAACGGATCTGGTCGTGGACATGGATCCATTCCCGCATTCTTGGAAAGGAAAGGAAGTGCTCCTTGCAAAACGTCCTCATCTTATTCTGGGTCTTGAGCCGCTCCCGCGCCCGGTGATAGTGCTTCCAGATGTTCAGGAGGGTGATGAAATCAGAGGCCGGGTCCTTGAAAGGGGCCTGGGCCTGATCAGCCAGCTTTGCCTGTTCCGCCGGCCGCTCCCTGGGGTCCTGGATACTCAGGACCGCGGCTATGACCGCCACCTCATCCACACAGTCCCGTTTCCGGGCCTCGATCATCATCCTGGAAATCCTCGGGTCCAGGGGCATCCTGGCCATAAGACGGCCCCTTTTCGTGAGCGTGACCTCCTTGCCCTTTCCGGAAACGGCCCCCAGTTCCGTAAGCAGGTTGAACCCATCATTGATGCTCCGCTGTCCCGGCCGATCCAGGAATGGAAATGCCGCAATATCACCCAGCTTCAGGGAAATCATGCGCAGGATCACTTCAGCAAGGTTGGAACGCATGATTTCCGGAGGCGTGAACTCAGGCCGCGACAGGAAGTCATCTTCGTCATAGAGGCGGAAATACGCGCGAGACCGGTATCAACCACGTACCTGATCCCGGGAATGGTAAGAGACGTCTCCGCCACATTAGTGGCCACCACGATCTTGTGCCCCTGAACAGAGTAAATCTTTTTCTGCCGGGACCACGGGAGTCTGGCAAAAAGCGGCAGTACGGCCGTACCGGGGTATTGCCTCCCTTCCAGCCTCTCACACGTTTCAATGATATCCTGCTCCGTGGGCATGAACAAGAGGATGTCGCCCCTGATCCTCTCCCGCATGATCTTTTCAACCGCCTGGACAGCCATGTCCACGTACGCGATTTCATTCTCTTTCTGGAGGACTTTTTCCGCGGGGAGATAGACCACCTCAACCGGATATGTCCTCCCGCTCACCCGGATAACCGGTGCCTCATGGAAAAACCGTGAAAATTTCTCCGTGTCCAGGGTGGCGGAGCTGATAATCAGTTTGAGTTCCGGCCTTTGCTTGAGCAGCGTCTTGAGGATCCCCAGGAGGAAATCAATATTGATGGTGCGCTCATGGGCCTCGTCAATGATCAGGGTATCATACTGGTAGAGGCGCGGATCACGCTGGGTTTCGGCCAGGAGCATCCCATCGGTCAGGATCTTTATGTAGGCGCTCCGCGGGGTTCTGTCCCGGAACCGGACCTTGTACCCCACCGACTCCCCCAGGTTTTCTCCCAGTTCTTCGGCGATCCGGCGCGCTATGGTGCTCGCGGCTATCCTGCGGGGCTGGGTCCACCCTATCTTTCCGACGATCCCCCTGCCCGCCTCCAGGCACATCTTGGGGATCTGGGTACTCTTTCCCGAACCGGTATCCCCTGAAACAATGATCACCGGGTTTTCCGCGACTGCCTGGATAATATCATCCTTTCTTGCGGTGATCGGAAGGACTTCCGGGTAGGTCACCGCAGGTCTTCGCGCTTCCCGCGACTCCCTCTCACGTATGGACCGGGCGAGCCTCTGTTCCAGGGCTGCAATTTCTTTTTGCATCCACTGATCAGACCTCTTTCCCCGGCCCAGTTCCCTTTCCAGGTTCCTGAGACGCTTCGACACCTGCTCCCGGTCCCTGAGCATGGCCAGCGGGATACGTCCGCGTATGTTATGTAAATGGCTTTCTAAAGACATGGGAGACGAAAACAGCTCATCCAGTTAAAGCGTTTTTTTCGATTTCTTTGCTCACGCCCGTTCACTTCGTGCACTCGAGGCGCAGAGTTATCAGAGAAAATCTTTCCAAAGCCACATAATCTCTCAGAATTGCCTGCTAAGCAGGCTCTTTCCCATCCATTCTAAGAGATGCATCCATTATCTTAAACTCTGTGATCTCCGTGGGCTCTGTGTGAGATATTGTTGGTTCATCTCGTTCTTGGGCTTTCATACATCTTTTCATAAATAATAGCATAAACATTGGCAACCGCAACAGAACGTTTCAGAAGCCCTCCCTCTTCCCGAACTGCCTGATCATATCTATCCCGGCATGCCCCTTCTCTATCTGAAACTCGTCTTATTTGTTGTTCTTTTGTTCGTTTCATGCTAGTTTATTTTTACTATGATCACGAAACAGAAAATTTCTAACCTTTCAATCCAGCAGACACAGCAAAATCGTACCATTGATCTTGGTTGTTCTCCGCTTTGGAGATGCGAATATCATGAGGAAGGAGATTCACTGTCTATCATTTTCGTCAATCCACGCATGCATATCCCCACTTTCAATGGGAAGACCTTGAGAGCGGAGGTCTGGTCGATTTCCGCAGCCCATCAGCAATCGAAACAAGGAGAAACCTTGAAAACTTTATTAGTCGGTGGAACGAATATATCGATCAACAAAACTCCCTGTCCGGGCGAATGAATACTGTTGCTGGCATCGGGTATCTTATTGCTTCAGTTATGTCGGGTATTGCGATATTTTTGCCCGGCCCCTACAACATAAAGGACAGCACAAACTATGTGCGCTGGAAATATAGAAGATTCATCAAGTAGTGTCCATCCATAAATGGGGTATATTGGGCTACTTGCTGAGACGGGCGTACCATCCCGACGTCCAACCTGATGATAACAGGACGCTTTTGGCGCAGCCATAAACGATAATAGGCCTATTTTACATTATTTTGACAAACTAACCCCTATTTGTTTCACATGCGATCCTCAATGTAACGTTTTCTCAACCAGTTGCCCAATTCTGCCCTCTTACCAGGGT
>JAFDGR010000379.1 GCA_019309145.1 Deltaproteobacteria bacterium
CTGTTGTCCATTCCTACTTCCTTTGTCTGAATCGGTGCCTGATGTGTATGTAGAGGCTGAGAAGCTCACACATCCCGAGTCGGTCTACAAGAAATCGTATTATGCGGTATCGGAAACTCATTAGAAGCCCGTTGGTGGGTTTTTTGCCTTTGTTGCGCAAGCCAGTGTAACATTATCTCGGCACCGATAACTCATATTCCTGGCCACATCTAATGCAGATTATAAAGCGCGGGAGCCCGTTAATGCCCTGCCCCTGGAAATCGACTTTTATGCCGTGCATGACCTCGCTACCACAATAGGGACATTCTACTCGTGCCGTCAGTATAACTACTTCTGCATGTTTCATCTTTTCCTTCTTGGAAAGCGGTTTTTCAGTTGCCTCGATGTCGCTGAGACAATCGTCGCAAATGTACACCCATCTGTCATCAATACGGCCTAGCCTATCAATACGGCCTAGCCTACACATGTTAAGGTGCCCACATTTTACACAGTGCGCCCGCATCGGCAGCGAGGTCTTCACTTCAACGTCCATTTCATTTCTCCTTGGAAAGTTATGCGTATTTACACGGGTTATGATCCCGAACTTCAGAGCCGCACGTCTGCTGTCAGCCATCGGTTCCTGGCTCATGGAAAGGTGATCGACCGGCAACCCCCGGCACCACAAGCCGGTGCTCTACCTATTGAGCAAATACTGGTAAGTCTGAGGGAGTGACGCTCGGTTAGGCGGCACAAGCGGCCAGGACATTCTGCGTCACTCCCTAGATTCACGATTTATGGCCTGTTCTTGTATCTGGGCTCTGAGTTCGTCTAGCCTCATCTTCATTTCTTCTTGGAAAAAGCGTTGGTGGGTCTGAGGGAGGGCAGGAAGCGTCGAGGAGGGCAGGTACGCCCTTTGATCCCAGAGTCCTGCCCCTCCCTGGATTCACGATTTATGACCCGTTCCAATAGTACCTGTGAATCCCCACTGTTTACGACAGAAATCGCGGAATTTAACGATTTTTTTTGTTGCACACCCTAAAAATTGCATGGCGGTGAGTGTCTAAGAAGGGGGGTCCGACGGGACTCCTAACCCGTGGGAAGGGTGCTACCCCGGGGGTCCGATAACCTAAATTTCACAAAAATAAAAGATTATGCTTGACTGGACGCGTAGAATTGGTTATACTATAGACATGCTAACATACATGATAACATACGCGTGCACAATCACGGTCATGGCGGCACTACTGCTGCTACTACTATGGTTAGGAGACTAAACTATGAACGCACACACAATGAGTAAGCCAACGACTAAGTATTATGCAGTAGAGTATCCAGTACAGGGCCACTGGTTCAGGGGGGGCTACTCTGCAACCAGACAAGAAGCCGAACAATTCGCTAAACGATATGACGAAGCAATCGTTGTGAAATTGAGCAGGCCGACACTGTAAGGACTAACCATGAGCGCTGAGATATGGAAACTGTTGCTATTTGCGTTCTTAGCACTATGTTAAGGAATAAGACTATGAAACTTGGAGACAGAGTAAAAATCACACACAGTATCGACGACGCTGTACCTGCTTGTAGGATTGGCGGTGTCGGCACAGTTACAATGATTGGTGATGGCGCATCGGTAGATAATATGGTACAGGTACAATTTGACGACGGCTGGAAAGATAGCTACTGGCCCGAAGAGCTAGAGATACTATGAACCCCAACATCTGGAAACTACTGTTATTTGCGTTCTTAGCACTATGTTAAGGAATAAGACTATGAAAGATTTACCGTACAACGAATTATGGAAAATAGGCCCATCACCGAGTAGAGACGCTATCAGTATACGGCGGGTCGATGACGAAGAATGTGTTATATTAGTGCTCCGAGCACTTGGGGATACTAGTGGGGAATCGGGGCTTATCGCCGAGCATATCGTCAATCTGCACAATCAGTACATTAAGGAAAAAAACCATGCATAACCGTAGAGCTATGAAACGCAGCGCGCAGTACAAAAAAGGCTACAAAAAAGGCTTCAACAACCCCGGTAGTTTTGACCAAGCCAAACTGCTCCGGTCGTCGTCTGAATTGGCACGGGGTGTAGTCGCTGGTATTTGTGACAGAAAAATAGCCGATGCTGACGGCACGGTTCACTTCATTTTTGACTAAGGGGAAAAACCATGCACCTGCTACATAACCCAAAGACCAACACTTGGTGGCTCGTAGTCGCCAGCGGAGATCGGATGCAGATCAATCACAAGGAAGGCGCGGCCTTGAGCAGAGCGGGTATCAAGGTGCAGCACACGACCGAAACAGCGTCGCTGCATCACTCTGGCTGCTTCTGCCATGAATGTGAGATTGACCACTAAAGGAGATCAAGACAATGAAACAGTACATATTCGAGATCAAAAAAGCTATATCAGGCGTCGGCGAAACAGAAGAGGAAGCCTGGAAAGACGCCTGCCAAAACGAAGGCGTGCATGAATCAGACTACGAGATACTTGACATAGAAGAGATGGCCGACTAAACCTCCTCCTGTTACCCCTCGGTTGGCTCACCGGTCAATCGGGGGGTTTTTGTCTGCCATTTTGGCAGTCACCGTAGCAAAATGCGACACCAACCGTAGCAAAACGCTACGATAACTGCCATTTTGGC
>JAFDGR010000380.1 GCA_019309145.1 Deltaproteobacteria bacterium
ATCGCCGTGACTATCACAGGATCATGGAACAATTCGGTCCAATCTGAAAAAGCCTTGTTTGATGCTATCACTGTGCTTGCTTTTTCATACCGATTGGCAATGAACCTGAAGAACAGGTTGCATTCTTCTCGATCAATGGGGGTATAGCCCACTTCCTCCACGATGACCATAGAGGACTTGTAATAGCTTCTGCCTTTGCCGGGACGGCTAGTGTCATAATCTTTGTTGAGCTTTCTGATCAGGTCCTCCCTGGTCGTAAAATAGGTGGTGATGCCTGCCTGGCAGGCCTTTAAAGCCAGTGATACGGCAAGATGCGTTTAAAGCTTTACATAAAGGGAAAACTGATTTTGCCATAGGGCTGGGGGTAAAAGCAGTGGAAGCTGGTCACAAGGTTCTTTTTATCACTCTGGAACCCATGATCAGCCGGCTTACCAGGGCCAGGTGTGACTAGGGATTCGGAAGGGAGCCAAAGACAGGGGGAAAAGGGGACCCAGTTGAGAGGATGTGTAGAGGTATCCATTACTGCTTGAACCGGATTGCCTGGAAGTGAGGCAGGGCGAGCCGGCGCAGGCGGCGGTAAGTACCGTGGGTTTTAATTTTTTTTGTTTGATCACCTTTTCTTATCTTTTTTCCTATAACTTGGTCCCTCCAGTATAAAGACCTCGGAGTTGTAAACGAGACGGTCGGCAATCGCTGTGGCACAGTGGTGCTGTCAAAGATCTTTCCCCAGTCGGCAAAGGGAAGATTTGTTGTTATAATTGTACATTTTTTCTCATGCCTTTGACTGATGACCTGGAAGAAAAGATTTGATCCCTGTGTGCCCAGCGGAAGATATCCTATCTCGTCACAAACAAGGAGGTCTGGAGATTGATAATAGTGGAGCTTTTTTAGAAGCGAGTGATCGGCTTCAGCCGCAATGAGATGATTGATGAGGTCCATAGTGGTGGTAAAGAGGGTCTTGATATTGGCCTGTGTTGCCGCATAAGCGATACACTTGGCCAGGAAGCTCTTTCCCACACCGGGATTGCCGATGAGGATGATATCCTTCTTCTGTCTTACAAAATCCACCGCCATGAGGTCGAGGATCCTGCTTTTCTGTTTTGTTCGGGAGCTGTGGAAGTTGAAGTCAAACTGATCAATCGTGACCTTTTCGGCAAGCTTTGATTGTTTGAAACGCAGGGCAATACTATTTCTTGTCCGTGCCTCCAACTCAAGGGTAAGGAGATGGTCAATGACCTTGAGGGATGCCCAGTTCTTCTGAGCGGCCTGTTGAACGACCTGTTCCAGGTTTTCTGAGAAGGCTTTGAGTCTGAGGGGCTTAGATTTTTCAACGACGGAATCAATCATTTTTTAGACCTCCTTTTGAGGATAAATGCGTCATAATCGACGAGTGATGGTTCACTGAGCCTGATACGGTTGAGGGCTTCATTTTTGAGCCTTACCGGGGGATGGTTTTTGTGGGGGGTCATTTCCTGGTAAAGGATGTTCTGGATATAATCAGCCCCGTAGGCCTTGTGTTGCATGGCCTTTTTCAAGGCATAGAGAAGAGACTCGGACCCATACTGGTCCTTTAATGCCAGAAGCCTTGAAACATCTTTTTTAACGGACCGTCGTGTTTGAGGGAGGGCTTGAAGGTATTCTCTCGCCTGTGGTCCCAGAGCTGCAAAAAGGGCAATATCCCGGTCAAACCAGAGCCTTTTTTGGATCTTTCTTACCTGCTCCTGATGCGATGGATTCTCGATGCGGCGTTTCCGGTCCCAACAGCGGGCATGCGAAGCAATGACCTTTTGACGGTAATAAATGGTTATGGTGTCCTGATCTGCCTTGAGGGTGAGTTTTTTGCCGATAGTCCACGGAGGGGTCGTATAGGCGTTCCCATCGAACCTTACGGCAAAATCCTTGTGGACAAGGAGGGTGAGAGCTTCTCTCGTCTCAGGGAAAAACGTTGGTAATGGGTTCAGGTGGACTCTTTTGAAACGATCTATGGGGCGTTCACCGCTGGTCTGATGAACCCTGACATTGGCTACCTTGTCGAGCCATTGTTCCACCTGTCTTTGAACATCGGAGATGTCTGCAAAGGACCGCAAAGGCCAAAAGTTCCGGCGTATATATTGGATTGATCTTTCGACTTTTCCTTTGGTCAAAATCTTCAACTACACCCATTCGGGATGTAAAAGCTAAATCTTTTCTGGTCACCCACCCGTATCACCCTCTTCACGGTCGACATTTTGGTTT
>JAFDGR010000116.1 GCA_019309145.1 Deltaproteobacteria bacterium
CAGCGTGGTTTTTGCCGGATTCAGTGCCGAGGCCCGTGCCAATAGGATCCAGAACTGTGGTGCCCGGGTCGTGATTACCGCCGACGCGGGCATGCGTGGAGGCAAGAGTATCCCGCTCAAAAAAACGGTGGATAATGCACTCAAGAGTTGTCCTGACGTGGATCTCGTCATTGTGTACCGCCGGGGAGACACGGACGCACAACTGGATAACGCCCGGGAAGTCTGGTGGCATGAAGCCCTTGCCACGCCAGGACTGCCGAGCATCGTCGAGCCCGAACCCATGGACGCCGAAGACCCGCTCTTTATCCTCTACACCAGCGGAAGCACTGGAAAGCCGAAAGGCATGGTCCACACCCATGGCGGCTATCTCCTCTATGCCGCCATGACCACGGAACTGGTCTTTGACCTCAAAAAGGATGAGGTATTCTGGTGCACTGCAGACATCGGATGGATAACAGGCCATAGTTACGGGGTCTACGGTCCCCTCATCAATGGGTTGACCAGCATCCTTTTTGAAGGTATTCCCAGTTATCCCGACTTCGACCGCTACTGGGATATCGTGGAAAAATACAAGGTGGCAAAATTCTACACGGCCCCCACCGTGGTGCGGGCCCTGGCAAAAGAGGGGAGCGACCACGTGAAAAAGCACGACATTTCATCCCTCAAACTGCTCGGCTCTGTCGGAGAACCCATCAACCCGGAGGCCTGGCGCTGGTACTATCACTACGTGGGCCGGGACTGGTGCCCCATCATGGATACCTGGTGGCAGACCGAGACCGGGGGACACATGTTGACCCCCCTGCCCGGGGTGGGTCCCATCAAACCCGGTTCCTGTTCTTTCCCCTTTTTCGGCGTGGACCCCGTTATCATCGACGAGACAGGCGAGGAAGCCCGGTTCCCTGACCAGGAAGGCGCACTCTGCATCAGGAAACCCTGGCCCGGTATCGCCCGCACCGTCTTCGGCGATCACCAGCGATTCAAGGATACCTATTTCAGCCAGGTCCCCGGTATGTATTTTGCGGGGGACGGCGCAAAAAAAGATGAGGATGGCTATTACTGGATTATTGGGCGGATTGACGACGTCATCAACGTATCCGGGCATCGGCTTGGTACCGCTGAAATAGAATCAGCACTGGTCCTGCACGAAAGCGTGGCCGAGGCCGCTGTTGTCGGGTTCCCGCACCCCATCAAGGGACAGGGGATCTACGCGTTCATCACCCTCAACACCGGCGTTCCAAAATCAGAGGCGTTGAAAAAGGAACTGGTCCGGCTTGTCCGCTCTGAAATCGGCCCCATTGCCACCCTGGATGTCGTCCAGTGGGCGGATGCCCTTCCCAAGACCCGGAGCGGCAAAATCATGCGCCGGATTCTCCAGAAGATCGCCGCGGGCAAGACCGATGAACTGGGCGATATCTCCACCATCGCGGACCCGGAGGTCCTCGAAAAGCTGATTGCGGAGCGGGTAGGCGTCGAATGAACAGAGATCATGGCTCCCAACAACACATCCGATTCTCCCTTTGAGGTAAAGGAGTATGCGAGCGAAGATTATCCGCATCTTCTGCACATGTACGACCTCTTTTCCCCGAAAGGGAAATTCCAGGGCATGCCTCCCGGCAACGGGGAAGCGCGCCGCAAATGGATACAGCACCTCACAGAGAACGGGCAGGATTTCCTCGCGTGGGAGGGAAGCAGGGTCGTCGGCCACGGGGTGTTGCTCCCTGACTTTAACAAGTTCGATGCTGAATACCTGATCTTTGTGGTACAATCGGACCGTGGCAAAGGCGTGGGTACCGCGTTGACGCGGCAGGCGCTCAAGTGGGCAAGGCTTCATGGAATCAGGGTTGTCTGGCTCACCGTGGACACCTATAACTTCAGGGCCATACATCTTTACAAAAAATTCGGGTTTAATTTTCCGGAACCTTTTGATCATGCTCCGGAACGATTGATGATCCTTCGCCTGGGAGAAGACACCTCGTCATGAAAGTGGGCATTGTCCGAGATAACCGGTACCTTGATCATAAACCGGGGAACACCCATCCTGAACATCCAAGGCGTCTGAAAGCGGTGTACGACGCCCTGGACCGGGATTTCCATCAGGACCTGGCCACCATCTCTCCCGAGCCGACGACCCTTGAAGCCCTTGAGATGGTGCATACAACTTCCTATATTGACAAGGTCATGAAAACAGCCGACCAAACCTTCACCAACCTGGCCCCTGACACTCCGGCCAGCTCCATGACCTACCTGGCTTCCTGGCTGGCGGTTGGAGGATGCCTGAAGGGCTTGGAGGGAGTCCTGTCCGGCCGGTATGATGCCTGTTTCGCCCTTGTGCGCCCGCCCGGGCATCACGCCAGGGTTGACGGCGCCGGTGGTTTCTGCATCTTCAACAATCTTGGCATTACCGCAAAATACGCCATAATGCACCATCACCTGGAACGAGTCCTCATCATTGACTGGGACATTCACCATGGAAACGGCATCAACGACTTTTTCCATGAAGAAGAAAAGGTGCTCTATTTTTCCACCCATGATCTCCTGCTTTACCCATACACGGGTAATTTCGAGGACGCGGGAAAAGGAGCAGGCGAGGGGTACACAGTCAATCTCCCTCTCTCGCGGGAGATGGAAGACGAGGATTTCCTCTCTGTCTATAACACAGTCATGATCCCGTTGATCGAGAGATACCGGCCTCAACTCATTCTTGTTGCAGCCGGGTTCGACGGTCATCATGACGATCCCCTCGGGAAATGCCGGTTCACGGCGAAGATGTACTACCGGCTTACGGCCCTCTTGCTGAAGGGAAGGAAAAAGGCGGGGGAGCCTCCTCTCCTCCTGGCACTGGAGGGAGGCTATCAACCCAGCGCCCTGGCCCGGTGCGTGGGAGAGGTCCTTGCATGCCTCACTCACGGGAAAACCGACGATCATATACCGGAACCACGATCAGATCTCGCGCTGGAGATCGTGCAAAAGGCAAAAGATATCCACAAAAAATTTGGTGTCTGGGTGGATTAGTTGGAACAGAAAAGATGATCAAAGCGAAGATAAAGGCACAGAACAAGGAAGCCAATCTCAAAGATTATGAACGCCTCTCCAAGGAGTTTTCCTGGGAAGACATTGCAAAGGAATTCACCTGGCACGGGACCGGCCGGGTTAACATGGTGTACGAGGCAATAGACAAATGGGCCGATGACCCTGAAAAAGGTGACCGGAAGGCCTTCATTTTTGAAAGGAGCGGAGAAACCAGTAGCTTTACCTATCGGGAACTGAAAGAACGATCCTGCCAATGGGCAAACCTCTTTTCAAAGCTGGGGCTCAAAAAAGGTGATCGCCTGTTTCTCTACCTTCCTCCCTGCCCGGAGATTTATTTTGTCCTGCTGGGCTGTGTCCGCTCGGGGATTATTTTTTCACCCCTTTATTCCACATTAAACTACGACGAGCTGGAATCGATCATCAGAAACGGCGCTCCCCGCTGCTTCCTCACCAACCCTGATCTCGCTGAAATGCTTCCGCTGGAGGCCATGGATACAGTGGACGTGTGCCTTTTTACAGCAGAACCCTTGCCCGGAATATTCAGGAGGGAACTGTCGGCCCCTGAGATGCTCCAAAAAGCATCCACGCAAAGGGAACCAACCTGGGTAAAGGACAATTTTCCCCTCTACCTCATTTACACGTCAGGGGCCACCGGTCCACCAAAGGGAGTCGTCCATGTCCACCGGGATATGCTTGGGCACCTGGTAACCGGGAGATATGTCCTTGATCTGTCAGAGAACAGCATTCTCTGGACCGATGGAGATCCGGGATGGGTTACCGGGACGGTCTACAGTACCTTTGCCCCCTGGCTTTGCGGCGCGACATCCGTGGTCCAGGGCGATCCATTCTCTGCCTCCACCTGGTATCGAACGCTTGAAAGGCATCACGTTGCAGTATGGTATACCACGCCGGTCACCATAGAGCGTCTCATGGAGGCGGGGGAAGATCTCCCGACCCGCTATGACCTCTCCCACCTGCGCCACATTGTCACGGTGGGAGAAGCCCTTTTGCCTGAAATGTTTTTCTGGGTCCGGAAAAATATCAGGCTGTCTCCCCACGACACCTGGTGGATGAGCGAAACAGGCATGATATGCCTTGCCAACTTCCCCTCTATGGACATAAAGCCGGGGTCCATGGGCAAGCCTGTTCCCGGTGTTGAGGCCGCGGTCGTCGATGAGAACGGAAAATCGCTTCCCCTCCTGACCATGGGCGAACTGGCCTTGAAGGTTCCGTGGCCCGCCGTCATGAGCGGTATCTGGCGGGACGAGAAACGCTACGAGGCATATTTTCGCGTGCCGGGATGGTTCCTGACCGGTGATATGGCCATAAAAGATGAGGATGGGTATTATTATCATCAGGGGAGAATGGACGATCTTATCAAGGTGGGGGAAAAGCTGGTCGGGCCATTTGAAATAGAACAGGTTCTCATGCAGCACCCTGCCGTGTGGGAGGCCGCGGTCATCTCCAAAAGCAGCAGGACAATAGGGCCTCATCTCAAGGCATTTGTCGCCATCAAGAAACAATTTCAGGAATCAAATCGTCTGAAGCAGGAAATCAAGGCCTTTGTCCGTGCCAATCTGTCCGCCGAGATACCCCTCAAGGAGGTTGAAGTGCTGGAAAAATTGCCCAGAACCAGTACCGGAAAACTTCTTCGCCGGGTCCTCAGGGCAAGGGAATTGGGATTGCCAAGTGGAAATTTTTGAAAGAAGGAAATACTATGTCAGCATCCCGTAAAGCCCACTGGAAAAAAGAGGTCGTGGATGTTCGTGAAGTCCTCTCCAAGATCAGGCCGGGAATGAGCATCTTTCTGAGCACCGGTGTGGCCGAGCCGAGAACGCTGGTCAAGAGCTTGATGTCTTCGAAAGACGGCAACCTGGAAGACCTGGAACTGGTGCAGCTCGTCAGCCTGGGACAGGCCATTTCATCGGAAGATCGTTATATCAGAAGATTTCGGCTCAAGACCTTCTTTTCCGGGTGGATCGCCAGCGAGGCGATTACGGAAGGCCGCGTTGACCTGATCCCCAGCAGGTTTTCAAAAATCCCCCGCCTCATAGAATCCGGAATCATACGGATCGACGCCGCCTTTGTCCAGATCAGTCCCCCTGACAGCGCCGGATACTCGAGTCTCGGAACATCGGTGGATGTGGCGCGGCAGGCCATGGAACAGGCCACCCTGGTGGTTGGGGAGATAAACAGGGAAACACCCCGCACCCTGGGAGACACGTTCGTGCATATGAATGACTTTGACTACCTTATTGAGTCAAAGGAACCCCTTATCTATTTCTCCCGGTGGCCGGTGGACGATGTTTTTGAAAAGCTCGGCGCTCATGTGGCGTCACTGATCCAGGACGGGTGCTGTATCTCATTTTCCATCGGACCCCTTTTCGAGTCTATGGCCCGCCATCTTGTCCACAAACACCACCTGGGAATTCATTCCCAGTTTTTCACCGACGCCTTGATGGACCTGGTCAAGAGCGGGGCGGTCACCAACCGGAGAAAAGGTATTTTCAAGGGGAAGTGCCTTGCGGCATACGCCCTCGGCACCACGAAGCTCATGCGCTGGCTCCACCGGAATCCCCTGGTGGAATTTCAGAGTATCGATGTTGTTGCCGACCCAAAACGCATCGGGAGCAATGACCGGTTCATCCTGGTATTACCCGCCAGGAAGATTGATCTCACCGGAGGCATTGCGCTGCACACCGGCAGGGGGAACGTGACCGCCGGCCCCGGTGAGGCACAGGAATTCCTCACAGGAGCCTCTTTCTCTCCCGGCGGCAGGACTATCTTCGCTCTCCCCAGTCGAAATCTGAAAGGGCAATCGAACATTGTGCTTTCAGTTGAAGATCTCCCCAATCAGCTCTCTGTGAGAGAGTCTCTTGACCTGGTGGTGACGGAATACGGGGTTGCCTCCCTTACCGGAAAAACCATCCGTGAGCGTGCACTCGCATTGATAGACATCGCTCATCCGGACGACCGGGAAGCTCTGGTATCGGCCGCCAAACAGAATCATCTCCTCTTTCCCGACCAGGCCTATCTGCCCGAGTCAGGCCATTTCTATCCGGAGGAACTGGTCTTTACCCAGACGTTCAAGGGTGGCCTGACCGTTCGGTTCAGGCCTATCAGACCGTCGGATGTGGACGAGATGCGACGCCTGTTCTACCGCTTTTCCGATGAGGCCGTCTACTACCGCTATTTCTCACCCATCAAGACAATGCCCCACGCGAGAATGCAGGAATATGTAAATGTGGATTACCGCAATACCATGTCCATCGTCGGTCTCGTGGGGGAGCCGGGGGAAGGACGTATCATCGCGGAGGCCAGGTATGTTCGCACTCCCGGCACCCCTTTTGCCGACCTGGCCTTCGTGGTGGATGAGGCCTACCAGGGCAAGGGAATCGCCACATTTCTTTTCATGACCCTGATCAAGATCGCCAAGGACCGTGGAATAGAGGGATTGAAGGCGGATGTGCTTTCAACAAACAAATCCATGATAAAAGTCCTGGAAAAGGCCCCCTACCCTGTCCAGGCTGTCCTGGATAGCGGTGTCTATGAATTGAAAATACCACTCTCGGAAAAACTCCTGTCAGAGTAAGGGCTTCCCATGTGTCTTCTCCTCATCGCACTGAAACAACACCCGGCTTACAAACTGGTCCTCGCTGCCAACCGGGACGAGTATTATGATCGACCGACAGCACCCGCAAAATTCTGGAAAGACAACCCTGACCTCCTTGCAGGCCGTGACCTGAAAGCGGGAGGCACCTGGCTCGGGATCACCAGGACAGGAAGGCTGGCCGCCATTACCAATTACCGGGATCCCGCGCACACCAGGGAACACGCTCCATCCCGCGGCGACCTGGTCCTTCATTTTCTTGAGAGCAAGGTTTCAGCCAGGCGGTATCTCGACCACATCAGGAAAGAAGGAGATCAGTATAATGGATTCAATCTTGTCCTTGGATCCATTGAGGAGCTCTTCTGGTACTCAAACAGGGGAGATGGGATCCGGCGACTCTCAAAAGGCATGTACGGGTTGAGTAATCATCTCCTGGATACCCCATGGCCCAAGGTGGAAAAAGCAAAAAAGAGGCTCAGTAGCGTGCTCGCCTCAGGGGAAGAGGTTCAGCCGGAGGACCTCTTTGGAATTCTCGGTGACCGGACCCGGCCGGCCGATGATGTCTTGCCGGATACGGGGGTCGGCCTGGAGTGGGAAAGGATTCTGAGCCCGGTATTTATTTCGAGCCCTGTGTATGGCACCCGGTCTTCAACCATTATCCTGGTGGATCACCAGGACCGGGTTCTCTTCATGGAACGGACCTACAATGCACACCCTCATCAGTTTCAAGAGGTCATCTACCGCTTTTATCGATCTATCTCACCGTGAGGAACTTTGCAACGACAGGGAGACCTATGACCAGCACCGTCACCCCGAGCGCAACATAATCGGTTTTGGCCATATGAAGATCTCTTAAAGACGTGCGGGGGCCTCTTACATAGGCCCTTGCCTCCATGGCCACGGCCAGGCCCTCCGCCCTTCTCATGAAAGAAAAGAGAAGCGGAACCAACAGGCCTGATGCCGCTTTTGCCCGCTTCACGGGACCACCGGCCTTGAAGTCGGCCCCGCGGGCCTCCTGCGCCTCCCTTATTTTCTCCATCTCTTCGAGAAAAACGGGGAAAAACCTGAGCGCGATGGATACCATGGTCGCAATGTCGTGGGAGGGAACCCCGATTTTGCCGAGCGGGCTGAGAAGCCGGTCTATGGCCATGACGAGCTCCGAGGGGGACGTTGTGGCCGTAAGGATCGCCGCGCCCCAGAGGAGGAGACAAAACTGCCACACGACTATCGTACCCCTGGAGAGGCCCTGGTATGTTACAGCGATACCTCCCCAGGAGAGCGGCTGGATGGTTTCGCCCGGGGTGCAAACCAGGTGCAGCAAAAAGAAAAGCAGCAGGAAAAAACGGACCGGCCTGAGCGCAATGGCCCCATGGCGGAGAGGGAGCCCGGCCACCGGGAACATGGTCAGAAGAAATACCGTCAGCCCTGTCCAGGCAGGCAGCGTTCCCCTGAGAATAGAGATACTCAACAAAACGGTTGCGATGATCTTGACCCGTGGATCAAGCCGGTGAATGACCGAATCGCCGGGCATATATTGTCCTGTTATGTTCATCCCCGGCCTCATGGCGCCTTCTCTGCGATCATCGAATAGAGCTGCTCGCAGGCATCCTGGAGCGTCAGTGCCTCGGCACTGATATCAGCCCCCATGCGCTTCAATCTCCACAGCAGTTCAGTGACTATGGGGGTATCAAGACCAAGGCCTTTTAACCACTCAATCCTCGGCAAAATTTCCCCGGGTGTCCCCCGGTCGATGATGGTCCCCTGTTCCATGACCAGCACCTCATCAGCATGGACGATTTCATCTATATGATGAGTCACATGGATCACGGTGAGGCCTTCCCGGTGTAATCTTCTCATTACTCCCAGGATCCTTTTCCGGGCCAATGGGTCAAGAGAGGCCGTCGGTTCATCAAACGCGATATACCGGGGATTCATTGCAAGCACACCTGCAATGGCCACAAGCTGTTTTTCCCCGCTGGAAAGGGTGTGCGGTTGTCTTCCGGCATGCGGTGCCATGCCGACGATTCCCAGGGCCCTCTCCACGTGTCTCTTTATCTCCGCTGGCGGCAGCATGAGGTTTCCGGGCCCGAAAGAGACATCCTCTTCAACGGTTGTTCCCACGATCTGGGTGTCCGGGTTCTGGAATACCAGGCCCACCAGTTGCCGGATCTTCCTGAGGACGCGGGGATCACGGGTATTCATACCGTCCACCAGCACTTCCCCTTCATCCGGGATCAGCAAGCCGTCAAGATGCCGCAGGAGGCTGGTCTTGCCGCAGCCGTTGGGCCCGATAATGCCCACATACCTGCCTTCAAGAATGTCCAGGTTGATATCCTTGAGAATTGGGCCTTCTCCACGATCATAGGAAAAGAAAACATTTCTCGCTTCAATCATTATTCTTTCCTCTGAATCGCAGGTGTCCCACCACACGCTGGGCAAGCAGCGTCGCCACCACGATCTTGATTCCATCCCCGATCAGGAACGGGAGCATTCCCACGGAAACCGCCTTCCCCACTCCCAGTTTCGCCACAAAGCAAAGCTGGAGCACCCCGAGGACATAAATAGGGATGGTTCCCGCAATCATGCTCAACAGGACCATTGAAAAGGAAGGGGCTTTCAGCATCTCATTCCACTTTCCCACGATATACGCTGCCGGCAGAAAACCAATGAGATAGCCCCCTGTGGGACCGAACAGAACGCCCAGGCCGGCCTTGCCGCCCGCGAACACGGGAAGCCCGATAATCCCCAGGATGAGGTACACCACCTGGCTCAGCAGGGCAAGGCGGCCCCCAAGCAGGGCGCCTGCCAGGTACAGGAACAGGGTTTGTAACGTGATGGGCACAGGCGGAACCGGCACCATGAGGTATGCGCCGGCCGCTGTCCCGGCCCCGAAAAGGGCCGCGTAAATGAGCCCCTGTAAAAAGGTGTCTGTTTTCATTTCTTTTTCTTACTCGATATGAATATCACCGGAATAGATCTTCTCCAGTTCTCCGTGTTCACCCTTGATGATCAGCGCGCCGTCCCGGTCCAGTTCCATGACCCGCCCCTTGCAGGTCCTGTCTATCATGTGCACGCTTACATCCTTTCCGAGCAGAATCGACAATTCACTCCACCGCTTTCCGATTGATTCGAAACCCGAGTGGAGAAAGGTGGTATACAAGTGCTCAAACTGCCGCAGGAACTCCCGCATGAGCATCACCCGGTCAAAGGTTTTGCCGGTTTCAAGGGACACTGAGGTGGCGATCTCTTTCAAGTCATCCGGGAACTCCCGGGTGTTGACATTCATTCCCACGCCCACCACCACAAAATCGATCGCGTCCATTTCCGTGCTGGTTTCAGTAAGAATCCCGCAGATCTTTCTGCCCCTGACCAGGATATCATTGGGCCACTTGATGTCGGGCTTCAGGGGAGTCACCGCCAGCAGGGCCTCCGCCACGGCTACGCCGGTCACCAACGTGATCTTGGGAGCTTCATTGGGCGGGAGCTTGGGCCTGAGGATCAGCGACATGTAGATCCCCGTCTGAAAAGGGGAATGCCAGCTCCTTCCTATTCTGCCCCTCCCCCTGGTCTGCTCTTCGGCCACGACCAGGGTTCCTTCCGGCGCCCCTTCAGCAGCAAGCTCCTTGGCCTTCCTGTTGGTGGAGTCAAGCTCAGGAAAATAGACGATTTCTTTCCTGCCGAAGACCTCGGTTCCGATGCCTTCCCGTATCTCAGCCGGCAAGAGCATCTCGGGCGTTCCCAAAAAAAGGTACCCTTTCTTCGAAGATGAACGGATAACATACCCTTCCTGCCGCAGTCTGGAAACCTGCTTCCAGATGGCGGAACGAGAGACACCTATCCTCCTGCTCACCTTCTCTCCCGAGATCCAGTTCCCCTGCTCTTCCCGTAAATACCTCAGCAACTCATCTTTCGTGCCCAATAATCCCTCTCCCTCCCGGGTTGATTCTCCACATGGCAGGAGCTTTTAACATCCTGGCCCCTTATTGTCAACCATTCAATATTGTTTGGTTGACATTACTTCTTTTCCCTTGACTATCCCTTGAAAGGTCCCTATGCTCCCCCTTCGGAAAACATTCTTTCGGTGATCTTTGAGGAGAAAAAATGGGAATCTTGAGCAAGTTACTCGGTGCGCAACAGCCCAGGGAAATCCCCAAGCTGGGGCGAAATGATCTTTGCTGGTGTGGAAGCGGAAAAAAATACAAGCGGTGTCACATGGATTCAGACAATGCAAAGCGCTCCCGCATTCTGAGCTCACGGTGCACAACCCGTACCTGAAGGTCGTAACCCTACCCGTGCCGGTAGCCTTCAACAAAAAGAGCAAGCCAGGGTAAAACCAGGCTTGCTCTTTTTGTTTTTGAGAGCAGGGGTCAGATCTGCCCCCCTTTTTCTTTGAAAAGAAGTAACCTCATAGGGGACGTTCTTCACTAATTACACTTTCATCTTCGCGAATCGTCCTCTTTTGCAATAGCGGTCTGTTCCACAGTCTGTTCAGCGGTTCCTATTTCAATGGGAATATCCAACTTTCTGGGGCATCTTTTTAATCCCTATCGTCCTGCACGATTTCTATCCCTTCGATACCCGGTCAGAAGACATGCCGCGATCTCTCTTACGAATCTCATAAGGGTTCCTTCGAAATAGATTCTCTCTCCTCCTTCCAAGATTTGCCGAATATGGTGGGCAATTAAGCCATAATTTTTTACTTGACATATATGCATGATCTATGCATATCTATACATATGAGAACAACACTCAATATAGATGACAAAATATTGGAAAAGGCATCGCGGCTGACAGGCGTCAAGGAGAAAACCTCCTTAGTGCGGCTTGGATTAGAAGCTTTGATTGCCCGGGAAAGCAGCAAGCGACTGGCGAAACTTGGCGGAACCGAGGGCAATTTGCGTTCCATCCCAAGACGAAGATCTGCCTGAAAACAGCTATGGTTCTTGTTGACACTTCAATTTGGGTTACCCACCTGCGCCAAGGAAGCCGGCAACTGGAAAAACTGTTAATGGATGCCGAGGTCATGTGCCATCCATTTATCATTGGGGAACTCGCCTGCGGTAATCTGAAAAACCGAAATGAAATCATCACCTTGCTTCAGTCCCTCCCAATCGCTCCGACGATTGAATTTGACGAATTGCTCTTTTTTATCGATAGAAATCAGTTAATGGGAAAAGGTATTGGTTTTGTCGATGTCCACCTTTTAGCGTCTGCTCAATTGACTGGGGTACCGCTGTGGACAACAGATAAGAGGCTAAAATCTACTGCAGATGAACTTGCCTTGACATTTTAAACTCAACTTCAATCGGTTATGGTCTATTTCAGTATAGTGGGATCACAGATTGCCCATACACCCGAAGGTATATATCAATCTCGCTCATGAGAGGTAGGCCAATAGATCCACTTTTGGAATTATGGAAATGATCAAGGGAAAGGAGGTCCCCAAAAAGCCTCTATTGATTCCCTTTGGCT
>JAFDGR010000381.1 GCA_019309145.1 Deltaproteobacteria bacterium
ATAATCCTTTTTAGGTTATGTTTTAGGGCATGCCTGATTGCGAAGGCGAGAGATGAAAGAGTCTTTCCGCCTCCAGTAGGAACTGTTAAAGAAAAGAGACCCTGTGGCAGTTCCGCGGCATCAAGACAGTCCTTCAAGATCGCAGCCCTGTGTCTATTGATCGGTGTTTTCGGCGCAGTCTTAACCTTTTGATTAAGGGCGCAGTCAAGTTTATCTCTTAACACATCCAGGGATGGATATCCCCTTCTCCATGAGGATCGCTCCCTGTCCATGAATGCTTCAGTATCAAGAAAATCAGCATCCACGAGGCACGAATAAATCATCCTTATAAACAGGGAGATTTGAAAACCGGCGCGTTTTGAGCTGCTTACTTCAAGATCGAAGGGTAATTTACTCAATTTTCCTGTGTTGAGAATCTGCTCAGGACATGAAGAGTAGTCAGGGATGTCTATTTTTTTCAGTCTGTTCTCAAGGCACGCCCTATTAGATTGGCCATCCATAAGTCCTGCGTGATGTCCAGCAATGGCATAGGCAAGTATTTTGCCGCTATCGCTCAAAGTCCTGAAGGCGTGCTGTGCACCAGCAGTTGAATGGTCGACCGTTCCTTGCTTTGTTTCAATATGTGCATCGCATCCCTCTCGAACGTCGAGCTTCTTTTGAAATTTTTCTGAGTATTTTCCTATATCGTGCCATAATCCAGCAAGGTAGCCCCATTCCCCGGCACCGAAATCCGTGGCAAAGGATCGGGCCATGTTGGCTACATTCTTCAGATGTTCCTCCAGGGTCTGCCATTCGTTTGGGGGCCTTCCTTCAAGACTGTGTGCATAAAATTCCCTGTCCATCCTTGCCTGCACCTCCTGATCCTACACCAGGACCACCATGTTCATCTCCATCATACCCCATACTTTTGACAGATACGGTCAAACTCGCGAAATTTTTTTGCGGTTATGCGGCTTCTGCGTACCTCCAACTTCAAAATGAGTCCCTACCCAGACAGCATAATGGTGGGGTCCCTTACCTTTCATTGCCACGTTAAACATGGGTCCCTGCATTCAAAAGGCGCTATTTATGAATGGTGTCGTTGTATTCCCTGAAGAACCTGTCCAGGTGTTCGATCCGGGCTGCTTTATCCCCGGTTGACTTCAGCAGCATGGAGAGGTATGTCCGCCATGCGTAATCCGGACGTTCCACGGCAAGACCGACCGAACCGACCATCCAGTGGATCGGTTCCAACGGGATAAAGCCCGGCCAGTACTTGAGGAACTCGTCCACGTCCATTTTCATTGTCAGGAACCAGCCGTAATCCTCCAGAACAAAGGACAGTTTATCCGGTATATCTTCATCTTCATCAATCAAGTCCAGCACTTCCTCGTAGGAATATCCGCCCATGGCCTTCTCAAGGGCCTCGATGTCAGGATTCTCATCGAAATCCTCCGGGAACTGGTAAAATGGATGCATCCCGCCCACACTCTGGTAGAAGCCGGCTATCCATCCCAGCATGGTGCCCATCCCCGCGGCATTGGCCGTGATATAGTCCCTGACGCGCTTCTGCTCATCTATTAAGGAGAGGTCGCAGTTGGGAAGGTAATCCGCAAGCCACTTTACATAATCGTCGTAGGAGATGTCGGCGGGGCGGCCGGTTTCCATGCCGGGATACCTGTTCAGCCTGTAATCCTTGAGGAAAAGGAGCCCGTTGTGGACGAGTTCCTCGGGATAGGGGACAACATACCCGTTGGGCAGTGTCTTCAGAACTTTTGGGGAATCTGTCATGGCAGTCTCCTATGATCAGGACCTGGGTTGTTCTTGAGCTTCCAGATCCTTTATCAAAAGGTTTTGACAGATACGGTCAAACTCGCGAGTCTTTTTTTTACAAATAGGGGCTTTTTTCAGATCCATGAGATTTCGTCAAAGAGCCGGGGAAGTGGCCCGGGACGGGGCCTTTTTGAAACCTGCCGGCGCAAAAACAATTTCCGGATGGTGGTCGTTAGCGGCGCTTCAAGGAGCAATCTGTCTGAAATGTAAGCTTAATCTCAAACAAAACCATACTTTCCGGGATTTGTCAACGGGCGGTGATTCATGAAAAATCGCCCCGTGAGGTAGAGGGACGTACTTCACATTTCCATATTCTGCTTGCGAAGTCTACTTGACCATGATAGAAGTCTTTCATGCCGAGACAAGCAAGGCTAGATGCCCCAGGGGCGCTGCACCAT
>JAFDGR010000117.1 GCA_019309145.1 Deltaproteobacteria bacterium
TCAGATCATCCAGCTTTTCCCCGGGGACATTCTTGGCATAGCGTGAAAGAAATACCTTGACCTTTTCTTCCACTTCAGGATTGGGAATGGCGTTCAGGATAAGCATTCCGTTCACTTGACTGGTCATTGAATCCCTCCAAGGCCCTCGATCTGGTTTACAGGCGTACGCTCAGAAAAACGCTGAGGCGTTCCTGTTCTTGAACCACGCGTTTTTCCCGGCAAATGAATGTACCGCAAGACTTAAATCGACGGAAAAAGGCAAAAACTTTAAGGATTTTGTTGAAAAAAAGGAACCGGTCTTGCTATGCTTTCCAACGAAAGAGAGACGATGGAGCCTGGATCTTTCGAGAAATCGCTTGCATTGGATGAAGGCGATTCCTAATATGAAAGAAAAGCCATTCATTATGATTCGCGGGCGCGGCAGGGGAGCAGTATATTGCGCTCATACCTTGGCTTTTAGAGGGTATATGAAGGAGGTTGAAATATGACCGAACTGATCATCTGGAAAAACAAAGAGATGGATAAAATGAGAAGAGATGTGGAACGTCTCTTTGATCGCATGTGGATGGAGTTTGGTTCCACGCTTTCCTCTGGTTTGACAACACTGGGACCATCCCTTGACATTTCCGAGACGGAAGAGACCGTGGTGGTACGGGTGGAGCTCCCCGGCGTGGATCCCAATGACGTGCAGATTTCGGTTACTGACCGAACGTTGCATCTGCGGGGCGAGAAGAAAGTGGAGCGTGTCAGGAGCGGTGTACATTTCCATCGAGTGGAACGTCGTTTCGGGTCTTTTTCACGGACCGTCGAACTCCCATGCCCGGTGGAGGTGGAGGAGATCGAGGCAACCTATGAGAAGGGCGTCCTGATGATTGTCATGCCAAAGCGCAGGGACAGGAATGGAAGTGGCGTGAAGGTGAAAGTAACGTAAGGCTTTCCTGCGGGGACCTTTCCGCGGCAATGGTGAAGGTGGCCCGGGAATCGGGCACCTGAAATGTGTGTTGAGGCAGTTACTGATCGGCTGGAGATAGAGAACAGAGGAGGATTCAATGCCCAGGAAAAAGAAAAAAGATGGTGTACCAGTGGAGAAGCTCAGATGGCGGCTGGACCCCGCAACCCTTCCTTTTGAAACGACCAGGGATCTTGAGCCCCTGAAAGAGATAGTCGGGCAGGAGAGGGGCGTGGAGGCGTTCCGGTTCGGGATGGGCATGAACAAACCAGGATATAACGTGTTTGTGACGGGGATGTCAGGAACCGGGAGGATGTCAACGGTCAAGAAACTTCTTGAGGAGATGACAAAGGAGTCAAAAGTTCCTGAAGATCTCTGCTATGTAAACAACTTCAAGAACCCTGAAGCCCCGATACTGCTGAAACTGAAAGGGGGAACAGGGGCGGGCTTCAAACAGGATGTGCATGACCTTGTGGAAACCCTGAAGAAGGATATCCCCCAGCTTTTTGAAAGCCAGGAATATATTAATCTCAAGAAAGAGATCATGGAGACTTACGAAGCCAAGGGCAAGAGCTTCTTTAAAGGGCTGGACCAGAAGGTGAAGGAAGAGGGCTTTGCGCTGGTGGATATCCAGATGGGCCAATACAAGCGCCCCGAAGTAATGCCGATTGTGGATGGAAAGCCCATGACCATTGACCAGGTGGAAGAGATGGTCGAACGGGGGCGGTTTCCGAAAGATGAATTTGAGGCAATGCGGGAGAAACAGGCGAAACTGCGAAATCAGATCGACCAGATCTTCCTGGAACTGCGCGACCTCCAGAAAGAGGTGCAGGAAAAAATCGAAAAAATGGACCGGGTCATGTTCATGAAAAACGCCTCGGAGCTTGCAAGTCCCTTGGGGAAAAAATATAAAGGAAAGGCTGTCCGGCAGTATATAGAAGCTTTTTTGGCTGACATGGCGGACAATCTGCAGATATTCAGGCCTCAACAACAGCCGGTCATTCCCGGAATATCCAACCTCCTTCCTGAAGCGGACCTCTTCCAACCGTACCAGGTAAACCTCCTGGTAGACAACAGTGAGCAGAAGGGGGCGCCGGTGATTGTTGAGGCGTATCCCACCTACCGGAATCTCTTTGGGAGTATTGAACGGATCGTCGACCGAAGCGGGGTATGGCGGACTGATTTCAGCAAGATCAAAGCCGGGGCTTTGATAAAGGCGAACGGCGGATATCTGGTCTTTAACCTGATGGATGCTATTGTGGAGCCGGGTGTGTGGCAGGGCCTGAAGAGGGCGCTCAAATCTGAAAAGCTGGAAATCCAGACCTATGATCCTTTTTATCTCTTCACCACGTCGGGTCTCAAGCCTGAGCCCATTGAGCTGAACGTGAAGGTAGTCATTATTTCGGACAGTTACCTCTATCACCTCCTTTTTCACTATGACGAAGACGTCAAGAAGATATTCAAGGTGAGGGCCGATTTTGATACCTCCATGGACAAGAATCAGGAGTCTATTCATCAATTTGCCCAGTTCATTCGAATGAAATGTGATGACGAAGATCTGAAGCCCTTTGACCGTGAGGCCGTGGCAACGCTGGTGGAAGAGGCTGTTCGTATGACCGGCAGGCAGGAGAAGATATCCACGAGTTTTCCGACCATCACGGATCTCCTGCGGGAAGCAGATTTCTGGGCCGGACAGAAAAAACAGAACATCGTTTGCGAAGAACATGTGCAAAAGGCCCTTGAAGCCCGCATCTATCGCTCCAACCTGATCGAACAGCGCATTCAGGAAATGATCGATAGAGGAACCCTCATGATTGATGTCTCGGGTTCGACCGTAGGACAGGTGAATGGTCTTGCGGTCTATGACCTGGGGGACTACATGTTCGGGAAGCCTACCCGGATTACGGTCTCCACATCCATGGGTCGTGCCGGCATCATCAATATCGAGCGAGAGGCGGATCTGTCCGGGAGCACCCACAACAAGGGGGTCCTGATCCTTGGGGGGTATCTCAGGAAAAAGTATGCGCAGGATAAACCCCTTACCGTGAGTGCAAGCATCGCCTTTGAACAATCCTACAGCGGGGTAGACGGGGACAGTGCTTCCAGCACGGAAATCTACGCGCTCCTTTCCAGCCTGTCGGGGGTTCCTGTCAAGCAGAATATCGCGGTTACGGGTTCGGTGAATCAGAAAGGAGAAGTCCAGGCCATCGGCGGGGTGAACCAGAAGATCGAAGGGTTTTTCGACTGCTGTAAAAACTTAGGATTCACCGGGGATCAGGGTGTCATGATTCCGGAGGCAAATGTCAAGGACCTCATGCTCCGAAAAGATGTGGTGGAGGCAGTGAAAAAGGGAACATTTCACATCTATGCCGTCCGCACTATAGATGAAGGAATCGAAATCCTGACCGGGAAAAAGGCCGGAGAAAAGAGGGCCGATGGAACCTATCCGAAAGGGAGCATCAATGAGCTTGTTGACCGGAAGCTGAAAGAGCTGGCAGAAGGTTTGAAAAGCTTTGGCGAAAAGGAGGAAAAGGAGAACAGGAAAAAATCCCGCGGCACAAAGCGTGGCGGCGGGAAAAAGGAATAGAGACGTCCATGGGTGCTATTGCCATTTCCGGGTCCATAACCGAAAAGATCTCCTGGGCCAGGAAAACCTATGAGAAGACGGGAAAACTCATCCTCCGTGATGAAGAGACTTCGCGGCTTCTTTCAGATTTGCAGCGGGCTGTCACAAGATCCAAAGGAGCCATGGAGGAAGCAGGCCTGCTTGACCGCTGCAGGATCTGTGATGAAGTGGAGGGAGGGTCCTGCTGTGGAAAAGGGATTGAAAATCGCTATGATGGATACCTCCTCATCATAAACCTCGCCTTGGGGGTTGACCTGCCCGCGGAACCGTGGGACGAGAAGAGTTGCTTTTTCCTTTTGCCGGGCGGGTGTTGCCTGAAGGCCCGGCATGTTATCTGCATCAATTACCTGTGCAAGGATGTTCTGGACCATGTGGATCCTGCAGCTCTCAAGGAACTCCGAATGCTGGAGGGAGAAGAGATCAATCTGGTGTTCCATCTTCACGAGCGGATCAAGGAGGTCCTCGGACCCCGAGATGGCACGGAGCCCTTGAACCAGTGCAATGGATAAACGGCTGAAACAAACCCTCCTGCGCGTGGCACGATTTTATGACCGGAGAAAAGTTGGTGATGTGGGTGCTCTGGGATTCAGGAGATCCAGCGATCTCGCTCTGCTGGTCGGCTGTCTTGAGGGCCTTTTGCAGGAGCATTTGATTCTTCCCCAAAAATCGCGGTTTCTCGATCTGGGATGCGCCGACGGCCGGGTAAACATGCTTTTCAGCTATGTTGTGCAAACCTCCGTCGGCGTGGAACTGGATTCCTGGACCCTTGATGAATACGCTCCGTTACGGGCAGCGCTGGAGCATGAACTCGAGAAGGCGGACCTCATTCCGCCCCCGCAAAATATCCACCTTTTTGAGGGAAATTCCACTGATCCTCTGGTTCACCAAGAGATCGCACACCACACTGGACTTGTTTTTGAGGACTTCAGCCTGTTTTATACCTACCTGATTATGCATGAGGAGTTTGCAGCAATGATTGCGGAGCGGGCAGCAAAAGGAGCACTTTTTCTTGTCTATGGGTTGGACAGGATCATGCCCCGCTATGAGGGGTTGCGATTGCGGGAAGATTTGAGCCCATTGAACGGGATCCTGGGTGTGTACCAGAAAAGGTAGCCCGGGAGGGCACCGCGAGGCTCAGATACCGATTTCCTTCATTGAACATAAGCCGTTTGGAAACCATCATTTTCAAAAAGGGCAAGAGCCTGTCTTCCTGCAACCGGGGAAATTGCGCCAGGATTGCCCGGATTGAGCGGTGGGTTTGACAGAAGAGATAGATGCCTCTCGAGGTTCCGGTCAGCCGGTGGGTCATGTCATCCCTGCCCGCACGCCGCTCTCGGATGATCATGAATTCTTTTCCGTCAAGGTACGACAGAATGGGACCGCTCCCCGGGGATCCATGCAGTTCGTCGTAGCTTTCCTGCCAGTGACGCACCTCTTCCTCGACTTTCTTCCAGATACGACGCTGGTACCGTTTTTGTCCGGAATAATCCTGTATCATGAAGGTGAGGTTTCTGAGGATCGGTCGTGGGAACAGGCGTTTGTAGAGGGAATGGTTTCCCCGCTTCCTGATGCCGTAAGCCTGAGGATTTTGGTAAACCGGGCTCTCATAGCCAAGCCAGAAAGCCGCCGGTTTCAAGGGGCGAAAAGGGAACGCGAACGCAAGGGTTGCCAGGGTTTCAGCCACATCCCGTTCATCACTTGAGGGGAAATGAAGGATGAGATTCCCGGTTAGGTTGGGCATGCCTGGTGTTTCACAGTCTCGCATGATCTGGAGGTTTGTCATGGCAGTGGTTCCCTTGTTCAGTTTCCCAAGAAGTGACGTGCTCAGGGCCTCCACGCCCACCTGGACCGTTTCGGTTCCGGCGGCCGCCATGGCGGCCAGGATTCGGGCGGGAGTGGTGGCGCGAATTTCTGCAAACAACTGAAACTCTTTTCCGGAAACAGCCATCTCCGTGAAGAGCTCCTCAAGTCCCTTTGGGGGCAGGAGATTGTCCATGAAGGAGAGGGCCAGGGACTGGTGCCTGGCAGACAGGGTGTTTGCTTCTGCAACAATACGGCCACGGGTTTTTGACCGGTATCCGTCCCACTGGAGATTCAGGTTGCAGAAGGAGCATCCGCTCTGCTTCCCCACGGGGGATTTTTTTCTCCACCAGCACCCCCGGGAGATTTCCATGGGAATCTTTGGGAAGAAGCGCTTCTCGGGCGGGAACCTGTGTAACAGTGCGAAGTAGTCTTCATAGTCAGGCATGGGGAGGTTATCCAGGAAGGGGATCTGTACCATTTGACCTTCCGGCGAAGCCTCTGAAGATCCGCGGGCAAGGACTCCCGGTAAAGAAAATTGATTCAGGTCCGAATTCCGCTGTTGCAGGGAAGCGGCCAGGTGCGCGAGGGGTAATTCCCCTTCCCCCTGGACAACAAAATCAATGTCCGGAAAGGTTTTGAGCAGGGATGCACCCATCTTTCCCGCGCAGGATGATCCCCCGATAACCACCTTTATGTGGGGTGCCCGGCGCTTGAGGTGGCGGATCAGGTAGAGACTGCTCGTGAGCTGCCCAAGGCAGATTGAAAATCCCACCAGGGAACATGTGCTCCAATCCGGGTACTCCAGGGAGCGACGAGTTGCGGCTTCAACTTCCCGGCAGAGCCATTGAAAATCGCGCCCGGAGGGCAAAAGAGACGATGCAAAAGAGGTGCGCCACCAGGATTTTTCTATGGAATCGAATTGCTCGGGAAAAAGGAGCGCTCCGTAAACCGATTCAGCGAGCCAGTTTTTTTCAGAGATGTTCCTGTACAGTTCATACCCGAGTGATTCAGCAATATGCAAATAAAGATAGTGGGTCAGGACCGGTATTGATGGAAGTTCTCTCTGGAGAAATGCCTTGAGAGATCCGAGCTGGATGGAAGGGCGGTTAAAGAGAGGCCAGGGGGCTGATACCAGGGCAATGGCTTGCTTTGTCCCCAGTTTCAGCACCCCCTCTCTTGAATGTTAATAGCCTAATTGGCTTTTGCTTCCTCAAACCCTTTGTCAAACGCCGCGAGATTCGATTCCAGGAAGGCCTTTTTTGTGGATGTGGAAATGGTCTTCTTCATATCATCCGCGGTGATGGGGATGGTCCCCGATCCAATGAGAGCGCCCAGCATGACCATGTTGAGGGCCAGGGGATTTCCCACTTCTTCCGCAATGGCATCTCCATCCAGGGCGATCACTTTTCCGGCCTTTTCCCGGATCAGGGACAATATCTCTTCCAGATCCGGATACGTGCCTTGTCCCACAGCCACGGTAAAAGGCGGGAGGGGATGGGTGTTCATGATGATAACCGTATCCTTATTACACTTTCCTAAGGCACGCAAGGTTTCCACCGGTTCAAAGCTGATGAGGACATCCGCCTCGGCGGGGGAGACGATGGGACTGGTGACATTGCCCATCAGGACCGCGGATTCCACGATCCCTCCTCGTTGTGCCATCCCGTGAATCTCACTGACCACGGCCGGAACGCCTTGAGCAAGGGCGGCCTCGCCCAAGAGGCGTGAGGCGAGCAGGTTGCCCTGGCCGCCTACTCCGACAAATACCAACCTTTTCGTTTTCATAGATGCCTCCCTTATCCCTTTAGTGGCAGTATAGCGTTTTCCGGACAGACCTGCGCGCAGACCGAGCATCCGATGCACAGATACTTGTTGATTTTCACATGCTCCCCCTCCAGATACATGGCCGGGCATGCCAGTTTATCAATGCAGTCCCGGTGGTTTTTGCATTTGTCGAGGTTTACGTAAAAAGGCCGCGCTTTTTTGCCCTGGCCGATGGCCTTTGCGAAGAGCGGACATATCTCTCTGGAGATAATGACCGACAGCCCGTCGTATTCCATTGCCGCTTTCACGGCCTCCATGGTTTTCTTGACCTTGAACGGCTTGACCACATGCACATCCTTCACGCCGCACCCGCGCACCACGTCCTCAAGGGAAATTTGGCTGAGATCCACGCCGAGGGGGCCTGTATCCACGCCGGGATGCGGCTGATGGCCGGTCATGGCGGTGGTGCCGTTATCCAGGATCACCAGAGTGAACTTGTGATTGTTGTGGACCGCGTTGATGAGACCGGTAATCCCGGAATGGAAGAAGGTGGAATCCCCGATAAAGGAAACCACTTTTTGATCAGATGCCTCTGAAAAACCGCAGGAGGAACTGACGGAAGATCCCATGCAGATCAGAAAATCGGCCATGGAAATGGGCGGCAGGAGCCCGAGTGTGTAGCAGCCGATATCCGTGGGGTGGATCGCGTCAGGTCCATACACCTGCTTGACCGCATAATAAGTGGCCCGGTGAGGACACCCCGGGCACAGATTGGGCGGTCTTCCCGGGAGATCAGGAATACCGGAGAGATCCAGGCCTGCCGTTCCCTTGTATTCCACACCGAAATACTGGGCAATGGCTTCACGGACCATTCCGGGATCGTATTCGAAAAGTCTGGAGAGCCTTCCGACCCCTTTGCCTTTTATGGGAAGGGTGAGGGCGTTTTCCTGGGCCATGGCCTTGATGTCGTTTTCCATGACGGGTTCCAGTTCTTCCACCACCAGGACTTTTTCCACCTTTTTCAAAAAGCTGATGATGAGATTCTTCGGCAGGGGCCAAGAGAACCCGATTTTCAGAATGCTTACCTTGTCGCCCAGACCGAGGTCGTCCACTGCGTCCCGCACGTAGTTGTAACTGACCCCGTTGGTCACGATGCCCCATTTGCCCGCCCCGATGATCTCATTAAGGGCTGATTTTTCACTTTTTTCACTGGCTTGATCATATTTTTGAAGAAGCAACTTATGCAGGTTGCGACCCACTGCAGGTACCGTCACAAAATGGAACGGATTCTTTTGAAAAGAACCCTTTGCCTTGATGGGAGCCAGTTTACCCAGTTTTACGCTCCCGCGGATATGATTCAGCCTGGTAGTGGTCCTGATGAATACGGGCGATTCCAGTTCTTCGGACAACTCCAACGCATGAATTGTGATATCTTTCATCTCCTGGGGATTCGTGGGTTCCAGCATGGGCAGACCGGAGAGCCTCGCGTAAAAGCGGTTGTCCTGTTCGTTCTGGCTGGAGAAGAGGAATGGGTCATCCGCGGTGATAATCACCATGCCCGCCTTTGTCCCCACGTAGGCAAGGGTCATGAGCGGGTCAGCCGCGACATTGACGCCAACGTGTTTCATGGTTACCATGGTCCGGAGGCCACAGACAGCGGCACCAGCTCCTACTTCCAGGGCGACCTTTTCATTGGTAGAGTATTCGAAATAGAGATCCGATTCCTGGCTGATTTTGAAAAACTGCTCAGGAATTTCCGATGAAGGTGTCCCCGGATAGCAGGTGGCAAATGCCAGCCCGGCCTCCATTGCCCCCCGGGCAATAGCCTCATTTCCCAGCAGGAGCATTTCCTTCCCTGGCGAGTCTGTTAATAGTTTATGCATGATTCCCCCCGATTTTTGAAAGTTAAACAGAACGGAATAACCATCCGGAAGCCATAAAACAGCTACAATCTAGCTATAAATCCCTACTGAAGCGCTCTCCAAATGTCAAGAAAAAAGCAGCGCGCCTTATCCCTCTTGTCTGCTCAGGAAATCTTGAAGCTCTCGGTCCTGCCGGCATACTTTTTCCGCAGCTTGGGCTTTTCTATTTTCCCGGTCGGGTTTCGCGGCACATCATCAAAAAAGACCTTCCGCGGCCGCTTATACCGGGGGAGGGCCTCACAGTAGCCCAGGAATTCCTCCTCGGTCATTTCCTGGCCCTGCTTGAGCTGAACGATGGCGGTCACGATTTCGCCGAGCCGTTCGTCCGGGACCCCGATAACGGCGGCATCTTGAATTTTCGTGTTTTCAAGGAGAAAGTCTTCTATTTCCACGGGAAAAATGTTTTCGCCGCCCGAGATAATGACGTCTTTTTTTCGATCAACGAGCCAGATAAAACCGTCTTCATCCACCCGGGCCATATCCCCGGTGAGCAGCCAGCCGTCAAAAAGGGTGGTGCCGGTGGCTTCCGGATTTTTATAATATTCTTTCATGACCCCCGGTCCCTTGACCATGAGTTCCCCGACCTCACCCTTGGGCAAAGTGTTGAGGTCGCTGTCCACGATCTTGTATTCCCAATCAAACCCGGGGATGCCGATGGCGCCCACCTTGTGGAGATTGTCCAGGCCCAGGTGGACACAGCCGGGGCCGGTTGTTTCGCTCAGGCCGTAATCAGTGTCATAGTCGTGATGGGGAAAGACTTTTTTCCAGTTCTTGATAAGACTCGGGGGAACGGGTTGGGCACCGATATGCATCAGCCTCCACTGGTCAAGCTGGTAGTCTTGAAGCTTTAATTCCCCGTTTTCGATGGCTACCAGGATATCCTGGGCCCAGGGAACGAGCAACCAGACGATGGTACATTTTTCCTCCGAGACCGCTTCAATGATCCACTGGGGTTTGATTCCCTTCAGGATGACCGCCGGGGCACCCACAATAAAATTCCCGAACCAGTGCATCTTGGCCCCGGTATGATAGAGCGGGGGTATACAAAGGAAGTTGTCCTCGTGGGTCTGATTATGGTGCCGGTTTTCGGTGATACAGGCCGATTCAAGGTTTCGCTGGGTCAGGAGGATGGGTTTTGGCGTGCCGGTTGTGCCGGAGGTGAAATAGAGTGCCGCCTCGTCCAGGAGATTGACGGGAACGCGGGGATCCTCGGGAGGTCCTGTTTTCAGAAAAGCATCGTAATGTTCGGCATACTCGGGTTTCAGTCCATCGGGGCCCACGAACACGTAATCCTTGATGCTTCCGAGGTCTTCCTTGATGGCGTTGACCCGGTCTATGAATTCCTCGCCAAAGATCATGGCCTTTGCCTCGGCGATTTCCGCGCAATAGCGAATGTCTCCGGCCGTAAACCTGAAGTTGAGGGGGACCGCCCAAGCGCCTGTTCTGAGGATGCCGAAGTAGAGCGGGAGCCATTCCAGGCAATTCATCATGAGATGAATAACCTTGTCGCCTTTCTTGATTCCCTTCGAGATGAGGGCATTGGCGATGCGGTTTGCTGTTTCGTCGAATTCCTTCCAGGTGATGGAAACCCGCTTGTCCTTGGCCGGCTCCCTTTCGATCAAGGCAATTTCGTCACCGTACATCCGGGCATTCCTGGCCAAAATTTCCCCGATAATCATAGTAGACCTCCTTTCCCGAAGCTATATAGTAGCTACTCAAGGAGACTAATGAAAGGGAAAAAGGGTGTCAAGAAAAAACCCTTTTTCCTTTTCATTGTTGATTGAGCTGAAAGGATTGCGTTACAAAAATGCCTTGATCACGGGGAGAAACGGCGAGTTTTTGTACGTTTTCATGAATTCCTTTGCCGCCTTTTTTCCCTCGGTTGGCTGGTGGTTGAGGCGGTAAAGACGTGCCATGTGAAAAAGGGCGGGTTCTCCAAAGGGGTTGCCTTTTTCCGTGAGAATGGGTTTCAGGGTGACGATGGCTGTTTGGAGTTCTCCTTTTTGTTCATAGCATGCCGCCAGGGCCAAACGAGCCAGGGCTTCGTAGCGCTCGTTCCCGGACACCTTGTCCAGGAATCTCCGGTAAAGGGAAATAGCGCCATCATAATCTTTATTGAGAAACTTGATGTAGGCTTGTTCCGGGAGGGCCAGACGCGCGGCTTTTGAAAGACTGTAGCGATCTGCTACTTTTTTGAATAATGCCGCCGACTTCTTGAGATTCGCGAGGTTCATTTCCGGTTTAAAGTCATTTTTGAAAACTTCATACGCCTTGTTATAGGTTTCCTGTCCTTTTTTATTGATGTACCGGTAATACGTGTACCCGCCCAAAAACAGGAGCACAAGTGCGCCAAGCGCAATGCCGAGATATTCAAGTTGTTTTACATGGGTCCTCGCGTAATTGAAGGCCTTTCCGGATAATGTCAGGAATTCATCCGGTTCTTTGAGGAGTTGCTTACGGGTGATTTTCTTTTTTGCCATACCTTTGCCCTGTGTCTTTCTTCGGTGAACGGCCAGAGGTGTTTGATATCAGATAGCCGCGGAACCCGTCAAGGTAAAATCGATTCACCCGGGCAGAGTGCATGTGTCAATTCGAGATTGATGTGAGCAACCACAGGATACGATATCATTTTTCGATTACGAGTCTCCCGGGCTGCTCTTTTCAGTGACTTATCCACGGGGGAGCATTGCCCCCTCCGCATTCCAGTCCTCAGGAAAAAGCGACCTGAGGACCTGGCTGCGGCTTCCCCCATAGATAAGTCACGAAAAGAGGAAGCCCTCCCGCCGGTAACGAAAAATAATATCGTATCCTGTGCTTTTGTGGTTATGTATTGCACAAAATATATCCTTTTGTGGGACATTGTAGTATCAAGGGTTGTCTTTTTCTGGAGAAAGCTGGATAATCCATTCAATTTTTCTGGAGACGCCCTTATGCCGTATATTGATAGATTCCTGGAATGGATGAATGCGCTTCCCGCGGTGTTGC
>JAFDGR010000382.1 GCA_019309145.1 Deltaproteobacteria bacterium
TAGTCAATTAAAATGGGGATTTTCCAATGAGCGGTAAACCAACCTATGAAGAACTGGAACAGAGGATCAGGGCCCTGGAAAAGGAGGTCCTTGAGCACAGGCAATTCAGGAGGCTTCAATGGGAGGGCAGTGAACGATATAAGATGCTGGTAGATACAATGTATGATGGCTTTGGAATACAAGATAGGAATGGTCTATTTACCTATGTAAACAGGGCCCTTTGCCAGATCTTGGGATACGAACCCCATGAATTGATCGGCAGGCGGGTTATGGACTTCCTTGATGAAGAAAACCGGGGCATTCTCAAGGAACAGTTAGACAGACGACGAAAGGGCAATCTCAATTCCTACGAACTTGTATGGACGGCCAAAGATGGCAAGGAGGTCTTTACCATTATATCTCCCAATCTGATTTATGATGAAAATGGTGAGTTAGCGGCCGCTTATGCGGTGGTTACTGACATTTCCGCGCGTATAGCCGCTGAAAGAGAGTTGGCGTATCAAACAAATCGCTTGCGATCATTGATTGAACACAGCGCCTTAGCCATAGTGACGTTGGACGAAAAGCATCATATTGTGTCGTGTAATCAGTTTTTCGAAGAAGTCTTTCAGTTCAAAAAATCAGAAATCACCGGGAAAAACCTTGATGAAGTGATCGCCGGGCGGGAATACATCCAGGATGCAGCGGCGTATACCCACAAAACCCTTAAGGGGTCAGCAATATATGGCTCCGGAAAGCGCTACAGAAAAGATGGCACACTGATAGACGTGGAGTTCCATGGAGTCCCTGTGATCGTAGAGGAAAAGGTTGTGGGGGCCTACGGGATTTATCAAGATATTACGGAAAGAACCCGAACAGAGAAAACGCAACTTCTTAACGAGTCTCGCCTCAAGGCTTTACTATCACTAAATCAAATGGTGCAATCATCGATGCAGGTCATCACGGATTTTGCCCTTGAAAGTGCGATTGAACTCACCGAGAGCAAAATAGGCTATCTTGCGTTTATGAATAAAAGTGAGACGGTGCTTACAATGCATTCCTGGTCAAAAGAAGCTATGGCACAATGCAGTGTCATAGATAAACCAATAGACTATCCTGTAGAGACCACCGGGCTATGGGGGGAAGCGGTACGGCAAAGAAAACCCATCATTACTAATGATTACTCTGATCCGAACCCTCTTAAGAAAGGTTGTCCTGAAGGTCATGTAGAAATTAAACGACACATGAATATCCCTGTAATTGACGGTGAACGAATTGTTGCGGTAGCCGGGGTCGGGAATAAGGATGAGGAATACGACGAATCGGATCTCCTCCAACTCACATTGATGATGCAAGGTATGTGGCGACTTATTCAGCGTAAACAGGTAAAAGAAGACACAAAGAAACTCGAGGCTCAACTCCAGCAGGCCCAGAAGATGGAGGCGATCGGCACCCTTGCGGGCGGCGTTGCCCACGACTTTAATAACCTGCTCATGGGTATCCAGGGCCGCGCTTCGCTGATGCTGATGAGCAAAGACTCTTCCCATGCCGACTTTGAACACCTCAAAGGGATACAAGATTATGTCAAGAGCGCGGCCGATCTAACCAGACAACTCTTAGGCTTTGCACGGGGCGGCAAATATGAAGTCAAACCAACGGACTTGAACGGCCTGTTAAAGAAGAGTTCTGAGATGTTTGGCCGGACAAAAAAGGAAATCACGATTCATCCAAAATATCAGAAAAATCTCTGGACCGTTGAAGCAGACCCGGGACAGATAGAACAGGTCCTGTTGAATCTTTATGTCAATGCCTGGCAGGCGATGCCCGGCGGCGGTGAGCTGTATTTGGAAACTCAGAATTCGGTGATAGATGAGCATTATTCAAAACCCTATTATGTGGGGCCAGGGAAATATGTGAAGATCTCGATCACTGACACCGGGTCAGGCATGGATGAGGCCACCCGGAAAAGGATATTCGATCCGTTCTTTACCACCAAAGAGATGGGGAGGGGAACCGGTCTGGGTCTTGCCTCGGTTTACGGCATTATCAAGAACCATGGGGGATTTATCGATGTGTACAGCGAAAAGGGCCATGGAACCACTTTCAAGATCCACCTCCCCGCCATGGAAACAAAGGATGTGGCGCAAAGGGCAGAGGCAAAGAAAGGACTTGAAACGGCCCGGGGATCAGAGACGATTCTCTTAGTGGATGATGAGGATATGATCAGATCAGGATCTATATCTCATGGGCCTGATCTGGTGATCTTGGATATGATCATGCCGGATATGGGCGGTGGTGAGACCTATGACAGGTTGAAAGAGATCCACCCGGATATCAAAGTCCTCCTTTCCAGCGGGTACAGCATCGACGGTCAGGCCACGGAGATCCTGAAACGCGGTTGTAACGGTTTTATCCAGAAACCCTTTCACATTGAAGCGCTTTCTCAGAAATTGAGGGAAATTCTGGATGATTGACTATTGACTATTGACTATTGATTACTGAATTAGGAGAAGGGATGGAGACTCAAGAACTATTAGACAGGACAAA
>JAFDGR010000383.1 GCA_019309145.1 Deltaproteobacteria bacterium
GGTTGTCGGGGCCAATAAGGTCGTGGCCAAAGTCTCCGCGGAGGTTGACTTCAGGCAGGTGCATATTTCAGAGGAGAGCTTCGACCCTGACAGCGCTGTTGTCAGGAGTGAACAGCGGCAAAAGGAGATGGCTAGCGGGGATGAGGGCCTGCCTTCAGGGGCTCCTGACCTGAAGTATGATGTGTACCAGACCCAGGGAAAAACAACCGCGAACTCGAAGAAATTTGAAAAGGAGAACTCTGTCATCAATTATGAGATCAGTAAGGTGAACAAGCAGGTCATCAGTTCCGTGGGAGATATAAAGCGCCTCTCGGCGGCGGTCATTATTGATGGTCCTTATGTGCAAACAAAGGGTCCCAAGGGTGAGGAAATCGCAACGTTCCAGCCACGCAGCCGGAAGGAAATGAAAGAATTCCAGAACATTGTGAAGAAGGCTATTGGATTCAGTGAAGACAGGGGAGACCAGGTAAGCGTTTCAAATATCCCTTTCGCCATAGAAAAGACCGCGGCACCCGCACCCGAAACAAAACCGGGCTGGATGAGTTATGCGAAAAAAGGGATGAAACCTCTTTTCAATGTTATTCTTGTTGCCTTGTTTTTTGTCTTTGCTCTCAAGCCCTTTCGAAACTGGCTCAAACAGACAAAAGAATATTTTGCGCCGCAGCCCCTGCCCGCGGGGCAAGGAGTGCCCGAACTTGGCGCCCCCTCATCTGAGCAGGCAGGGACCCATATAAAAAAGGAACAGATTCTTGATTTGACCAAGACAGACCCGGAAAAAATCGTATCAGTGATTCGGAGCTGGATCGAGGAAGGAAGATAGATTGGCCGAGCGGCAGACATTGAGTGGAGCAGAGAAAGCAGCCCTGTTTCTTATGGTCATGGGTGAGGAATTTACGGCCAGTATCTTCAAGCATCTTGATGAAAAGGAAGTAAAGGCCATTGGCGAAGAGATGACGCGGATCAGGAATATCAATCCAAAGGCGATCTCTTCTGTGCTGAATGAATTCCTCAGCACGATCAACGGAGACAAGATACTGGGGGGATCCGGGGGACGGTTTTTCGAAAGAACGGTCTCACGGGCATTTGCCCCAAACAAGGCCACCACACTGCTCAGTAAAGTGGAGTCACGGAAGGGCCAGGAATACTTCGAGAAACTGGAATCCCTGAACCCGGAAATGCTGGTGAATTTTATCTCTGGAGAACATCCCCAGACCATCGCGCTTATCCTGTCAAACATCAATAACGAGCTGGCAGGAAAAGTGGTGAAGCTCTTGCCGGAAGAAATCCAGAGTGATGTTATCGTGCGAATCGCGAGACTGGACAGCGTGTCCAATGAGATTGTCTCTGAGATCCAGGAGATTCTTGCCGAGCAGGTTTCCAGTATCGGGGAGGCTGGGCCGAAACCGCGGGGCGGTCCCGAGGCTGCAGCGGAAATTCTGAACCAGGTGGATCGGAAAACCGAAAAGGCCATCCTGGAAAAAATCGAGGAGGATGAAGAGGAACTGGCGGAGGAGATTCGGCAGTCCATGTTCATTTTTGAGGATCTCATTAACCTGGATGATCGTTCCATCCGCGCGCTCCTGAAAGAGATCGGAAATGAAGAACTGCTGCTGGCCTTGAAAACAGCCTCCGAGTCACTGAAGGACCGCATTTTTGGAAATCTCAGCCAGCGAGCGGCCGAGATGTTGAAGGAGGACATGGAGGTGATGGGACCCGTCAAACTCGTGGAAGTGGAACAGGCTCAGCAACTGATTATCAAGACGGCAAGGCGACTGGAAGAAGAAGGCAAAATAGTGATGGGCGGAAAAGGGGGTGATGACGTCGTTGTCTAACCTTATTAAGAGAGAAGACGACTTTCAATTCGATATAGAGTCTTTCGAGGAAGAAGACCTGGGCGACGGGATGGATTTTCCTCTTCAGGAGGGACCGAGCGGCACTTTGATCCTGCCATTGGGGGAAGATAATAGGAAGCACCCGGTCTCCTTGAATCAGTATGACCCCAGCCAGAAACTTGAGAGGGTCGAAAGAGACGCGTACGAAAAAGGCTTTGCACAGGGTCAGAAGGATGGCCTGGCGCTCGGGAAGACAAAGGCCGAGGAGACCTGGAAAAAGATGAAGGCTCTTTTTGAGGAACTGAGTCTCTTGAAAGCGAAGGTGTTGGAAGAGGCTGAGGAGCAGATCATCAGACTGAGCATG
>JAFDGR010000384.1 GCA_019309145.1 Deltaproteobacteria bacterium
TGTCCGGGAAAAGGAAAAAGACCAACTGATCAAGGGTGCATGCCGGAGACTCATTGCTACCCGGGGCTACCATAACTGCTGGATTGCACTCTTTGATGAAAAAGCAGGGTTTGATGCTGCCGCTCAGAGCGGGGTGGGGAAAAAATTCGCGGACCTCGTGCAAATATTCCGGCGCGGGGACCTCGTGGCAAACGCCAGGAACGCACTCAAGCGTCCGGGGGTCTTGCTTTCCGAAGATCCAGGCAAAACCTGTAAAGATTGCCCCCTTGCGGATCAATATTCCGGAAGAGCGGCCCTGTGTGTCAGGCTTGAACATGCCGGCAGAATCTATGGGATACTCGTGGTTTCTCTTCCCCAATGGGCAGGGAAAGACAAGGAGGAGCAGTCACTTCTCCGTGAAATCGCTGATGATATCGCCTTTGCGCTGCATGTGATAGAACTGGAGCAGGAAAAACAGCACTCTGCAGAAGCATTGAAAGAAAGCGAGGCCAGGTTGAGGAGTGTGTTTGAGGCAACACCTCTCGGGATAGGTATCATCCGGAATCGCGAGATGCAGTGGCACAACGAGGCTATGGCCAGGATGCTGGGCTACCCTGCAAAGGCGCTTCATGGAAAAAACGCCAGGATACTCTACGAAAGCGATGAAGAATTTGAGCGGATCGGGCACGTCATAAACATCCTTGGCCCAAAGAAAAGCACCTCCGACATCGAGACCAGATGGGTGCGAAAAGACGGATCGGTCTTTGACTGTCATATTCGTTATGCCTTACTGGATCCTCAATCAGGAGAAAGAACGGTACTTGCGGTTGCTGAGGACATTTCAGAACGGAAAAAGGCCGAGAAAGAAAAGGAAACCCTCGAAGCCCAGCTCAACCACGCTCAAAAAATGGAAGCTATCGGCGTGCTTGCGGGCGGGGTGGCCCATGATTTCAACAACCTCCTCACGACCATCATCGGATACGCTGACCTCGCACTCATGGACCTGCAGGAAAATGCCCCGGCGTATTTTTCCGTACAACAAATGAGGAAGGCAGGCCGGAAAGCCGCAGCCCTTACCCGCCAGCTTCTCGCTTTCAGCCGAAGACAGACCATAGAACCCGAGATCATAAACCTGAACCAGATATTGATGGAAAGCGAGAAGATGCTGCGCCGCCTGATCGGGGAAGACATTGACTTTCTCACTGTTTATGAACAAGAGCCCTGGCATGTCTACATGGATCCCGGTCAGGTAGACCAGGTGGTTATGAACCTGGTAGTGAACGCGCGGGATGCCATGCCAAAGGGAGGAAAACTCACCATCGAAACCACCAACGTGGAGCTGGATGATCACTATTTTCATGAACACGGGGTGGAGAGCGCGCCGGGTCATTACGTCATGATCGCCGTCACGGACACAGGAAGCGGTATGGACCGGGAGACACAGTCCCGGATCTTCGAACCCTTTTTCACGACCAAGGAGATGGGGCGCGGCACGGGCCTCGGTCTTTCAACCGTATTCGGCATTGTAAAGCAGAACAACGGCCACGTCTGGGTCTACAGTGAGACGGGAAAAGGCACCACCTTCAAGGTCTATCTGCCCCGGTCTGAAAAACAAGGGACCATGGTTAAAAAAGAAGCGTTATCCTCATCCCAGATCCAGGGGGATGAGACCATCCTCCTGGTGGAAGACGACAAAGCGCTCCGCGACCTGGCAACGCGAATGTTGGAGGGATTCGGATACACTGTTCTGCCCGCCCGTCATGGCAACGAGGCCCTGAAGCTGGGAAACGATCACCCGGATGCGATCCATCTGCTGCTCACCGATGTGGTGATGCCCGGTATGGACGGAAGAGATTTGGCGGAAAAACTCCAATCAGAACGACCCGACATAAAGCTCCTCTTCATGTCGGGCTATACGGATAACGCCGTCGCCCATCATGGTGTCCTGGATACCGGTCTCAGTTTCATCCAGAAACCGTTTGCAGCCTCTGCCCTCGCCCGCAAGGTCCGGGAAGTCTTGGATCAACAGAACCGTGACTGATTCGTTTTCTTTGTATCGGTTTTCTGTTGTCACCTGGTTCTTCCACGTGTAGCATGATGCACATCATCTGGTGCGAAACATGGAAATCAGGAGAGGGCTGGAGTGAAACGGATAATCCTCTATGCAGGTCTCGTGCTGTTTGTCTGGGGCGGTCCCGCCGGTGCACGGACGTTTA
>JAFDGR010000385.1 GCA_019309145.1 Deltaproteobacteria bacterium
CCCGGTTGCACCCATCCGGCTTGACGGAATAACCTTCCCTCCAACACAAATGATGGGGCCTTTCGATCCTGGAGATATTCTCGGAAACCTCCGGCGATGGGAAGACCAGGTTCTCACCAGTGCAAGCCTCGGGCTTATGAACCGTTCCTTTCAAACCGCATTGCGCTATGCGAGAAAGCATACGCGTGGTCAAAAACCCGTCATTGCCTACCAGGAGGTAGCATTCAAGCTGGCTGAAATGCTGACCGTCCGGCAGACAGCCCAGTTGCTCGCCTACCGGGCCGCATGGATGGATGAAACTGGAGATCGCGAAAAGGACATCCTGGTCAATTGCGCCAAGACCTTTTGCGCCGAATCAGCAGAACAGGTGGCGAGCCAGGCCCTCCAGGTCCTCGGTGCGAACGGCATTACCAAAGGAAACCAGGCGGAGGAGAGTTACGGTTCCGCGAAATATCTCCAGGTTGCCGGCACTTCCTCCGAGATATCCAGAGTCAAGATTGGCGATCGCCTCCTTGAAAGGGTCTGATCATGGAAGTCATCGAGTCCCGAATTGACACCAAGAGCGAAGAATACAAAAAAAATGAGCACCACATGATGGCACTGGTAGCCGATCTCCGGCAGGAACTGGAAAGGGCAAGGACAGAACGCTCTGAAAAGGCCAGGGCACGGTTGAAAGAACAGAACAAACTTTCCGTCCGGGAGAGGATAGACCACCTTCTCGACAGGAACACTCCTTTCCTGGAAATTGCCCCGCTCGCGGCACGGGGGCTGTATGACAAGAAGGTCCATGGAGCGGGGATTGTGAGCGGTATCGGGATCGTTGAAGGCCACGAGGTCATCATCCATGCCAATGATTCCATGATCAAGGGCGGCACCGTCTACCCCATGGGAGTCAAGAAGGGCCTCAGAACACAGACCATTGCCATGGAAAACCATCTGCCCATCATTTACCTGGTGGATTCAGGGGGGGCCTACCTCCCGCTCCAGTCCGAAATATTCCCGGATGTGGATGATGGTGGACGTATATTCTACAACCAGGCAATTCTTTCCAAGATGGGCATTCCCCAGATCTGCGGCGTTATGGGCTTGTGCACCGCGGGAGCCGCCTATATTCCCGCCATGAGTGATGAAGTAGTCCACGTAAAGGGAACCGGCGCCATTTTTCTCGGCGGTCCTCCCCTTGTGCGCGCGGCCACAGGGGAAGAAGTGACCGCGGACGAACTGGGCGGGGCGGACGTCCACTGCCGGGAATCCGGCGTTTCCGACTATTTTGCCGAAGATGACGAACATTGCATTGACATCATCCGGCAGATCGTCAAGGCCCTTCCACCTTCCAGAAAGGCCGAGATTCCCAGGCGGGAACCAAGAGCGCCCCTCTATGACCAGAACGAGATCTATGGGATCGTGCCCAGGAACTTGAGCACCCCCTATGACGTGCGTGAGGTGATCGCAAGGATGGTGGATGGCAGCGAATTTCTGGAGTTCAAGGCCCGGTACGGACCCACCCTCGTCTGCGGGTGGGCGTATATACACGGGTATGAGGTGGGCATCCTCGGAAACAACGGGATCCTGTTTTCCGACAGTTCACTCAAGGCCACCCAATTTATTCAACTCTGTGACAAGCGCGGCATCCCCCTCATCTTCCTTCAGAACATCAACGGCTACATTATCGGCAAAGAATACGAACGCGGGGGCATCACAAAGGACGGCCACAAGATGGTCAATGCCGTGGCCACAGCCACCGTTCCCAAATTCACGGTCATTATCGGGGCTTCCTTCGGAGCGGGAAACTATGGCATGTGCGGCCGCGGGTATTCACCCCGATTTCTCTGGATGTGGCCCAACGCCCAGATAGGGGTAATGGGAGGAGAACAGGCGGCACAGGTCATGATCACCGTCAAAAACGATCAGCTCGCGAGACAAGGGAACCCGCCCCTCCCGGAGGAAATGGTGGAACAGATCAAGGCGCCCATCATCGCGTCGGCGGAACGGGAAGGGAATGCCTATTATTCAACGGCCCAAATGTGGGATGACGGTATCCTGGACCCGGTCAAAACCAGGGATGTGCTGGGGCTTGCCATCTCCGCGGCCCTGAACGCTCCGCTCAGGGACGACCGGTATGGCTATGGCACTTTCAGGATGTAAGGCTGAAGATCGAAGGTTGAAGACTGAAGGTTAAAGG
>JAFDGR010000386.1 GCA_019309145.1 Deltaproteobacteria bacterium
AGATTTTATAGGGGCATATAATTTTACATTTAGCGCGGACATTTTCAATTGCCTGTGCAAGGGTGCTCGGATTTAGTGCTATACAGATTGATATATGTAAATTTAAATATGGCATCTAATCCCAAATCCTTGCCGGAGAGATGGTTGTGATTATGCTCATGATCCTCCATCTAGGCGTCACACGGTGCCTTGGAGGGAGTGCCGTCCCGCAAGGAAAAGCCATATTTGATTTGACATTTTTGCCAGATTATGCTATCCTCTTACCAAGGGGTTGCAGGCACTGACCATCGTCTCTTGGTAAGGAGGAGATAGCCCATGATCCAGATGCGTAATGGCGTACCGTCCCTTTCCGGTCCAAAGGGCTCCCTTCCCATCAGGGAAGATGATGAAATCACTTTTAAACTTGCGATGCTCTACGAGGGCCAATGTGAAGGGCTTGGCCCTGAGAAAGCCGCAACGAAGTATGGATATACCCGGCAACGCTATTACCAGATACTTGACATCTTTGAACGTCAGGGCGCTGAGGGACTGAAAAGTCTCAGACGGGGTCCCAAGAGAAACTACCGCAGGACTGATGAGGTCGTGCGGCAAATCATACGGTATCGATATCTCGACCCGAAAATGTCCGTGGAGGTCATCGCCCAAAAACTGAACCAAAACGGATATACCATCGCCGCCCGGAGTGTCCAGCGGGTTATATCGGAATATGGTCTTCAAAAAAAAACTGCATCTGTATCGCCCCACAGGCAAGCCTTTAGAAATTCAAACCCATAGAACCAAGCAGAAAGAGCGCATGGAGATATGCACCCCCCCTGAGATTGAACGCGGTGTTCGGCAGCTATTGGCCAATAAGGTTTCAGGAACCATGGCTGGCACCTGGCTTTTAATCCCCGAATATCTCAGACTCGGCACATGGGACTTGCTGAAATCATGGAGCGGGGCGCCGGATGAAACGATAGAGCCCCGGCTTGCTCTGCAGCTTGTCAACGAAAGCGCCTTGTGCGTCAATGGCATTCGGATGAAACGGACCCTGAGCCAGAAAGGCTTTGAATTGGCCAACGGTCTGCCCTTTGTCGCCACGGATCCCGCCATACACCATCTGTTAGACAGCCACTGCGTGGCCAAAGCGCAGCGCCTGCAAATCGCCCTGGGAAAGATTCGAAAGACCTTCGGCCACTTCAAAGGAAACCTCCTCGCCGTTGATCCTCATCGCATGAAATCGTTCAGCAAAAGACAGATGGTTCGACGCAAGAAGGATAAAGAGTCAAGCCCCGCCAAAATGGCTCAAACCTTCTTCTGTTTGGATGCCGAAACGCAACAGCCTGTTTGCTTTACCACCGCCTCATCGGCCAGGACCGTCACCCAGGCAACACCCGAACTTCTCGACATGGCTGCCTCGATCATCAAGCTCAACGGCCACACGCCGCTCGTGCTGGCAGACGATGAACATTACACGGTTGAATTTCTTGAATGGGTTTCTTCCCAATCCCCCTTTGACCTGTTAGTCCCGATGCCATACAATAAGGCCGTGCTCCGGGCGATTCGGAGTCTTTCCCCGGAAGCGTTCACCCGGCATTGGGCCGGCTATGCCACGGCAAAACAGCCCTACTCCCTCACCAGAAGCCATGAGGGTCCTTACTCCCAGTTTATTCAACGCAAAGGCGAGCGTCAGTGTGATTACGATTTTAAAGCATTCCTGTGCACCAGCGATCGCAATGAAATGGAAGACCTCTCTCAGAATTATCCTCGACGATGGCATGTCGAAGAGTTTTTCAAAAATGACCAGGCCCTCGGATGGCGTCGCGCAGGCACAATGAATTTGAACATCCGCTACGGGCAGATGACAATGGCGCTGATCGCTCAGGCTGCCTGTCATATGATGCGGCAACGGCTCGGCCCTCCCGTCGATCATTGGGATGCTGCGCACTTAGCCAAAGATTTCTTCAGGGGCTTAGAGGGCGACATCCGGGTACGGCATGATACCATTGTGGTAACCTATTACAACGCCCCTAATCCGGATATCATGAAAAAACACTATGAACATACGCCTCAAAAACTCGCTTCGAAAGGGGTCCGGTCAACGATCCCCTGGCTCTATGATTTCAAACTCGATTTTCGGTTCAAGTAGAGGGCTCTTGTCAAATAAACTACCCCAACAAAATCTCTGC
>JAFDGR010000387.1 GCA_019309145.1 Deltaproteobacteria bacterium
GCGAAGACGGGTATTTTTGGGGGACCACGGGTTTACCCGTGGGGCTCCATCCTTTTGCTGGAGAGCAGAGCCTGTCTCTTCATATTTCGGGATCCTTTTCGAATAATGCAGTGCTGAACAGAAAATTTCAATGTGGTAATCGATGAAAATCCGGTATACTATTTGCGAATCGAGGCACGACGCTAGAGACACCCATGCAAGACTATATCAAAATAGCCATACTGGAAAACGAGGTGGAGGCCCGCCTGATTGAATCCATTCTCAAGGAGCGGGAAATTCCTCATATGCTCAGGTCCTATCATGATACCGCCTATGATGGCCTGTTCCAGACGCAGAAGGGGTGGGGAGAAATCAGGGCTCCCGGGACGTATGAGGAAAACATCCTTGCCATTATTGACGATGTCAGGAGTACGGCAAGAGGTTCATAGCTTCCTGTCTGGGCGCAGGGTATTGAGGGCTGAACCTGCCTTGAACCATGTAATCTGCTCTTTTGTAAGGGTGTGGTTCAAGAGAAGATCATGAGTGGAGCCATCTCTTTTCGTGATTATGCCCCGGACCGGTGATCCCGGAGCCAGTCCCTTGAGCCCCACAAGACTCATTCTGTCATCTTCATCAATTTTATCGTAATCCCCCCGGTCCCTGAAAGTCAGGGGAAGAATTCCCTGCTTCTTCAAATTCGCCTCGTGTATCCTTGCGAAAGATCTTGCTATGACGGCCCTGATACCAAGAAACCGCGGGCTCATGGCGGCGTGTTCCCTGCTGGAGCCCTCACCATAATTCTCATCACCCACAATGACGGATCCGCCGGCTTTTTGCTTGTAATAGGCAGCAAGATCAGAAAAAGCCACCCCCTTTTCCCCGGTCATCACATTTGTGCCATGCCCTGTTTTCCCGGTGAAGGCGTTTATCGCTCCTTCGAGCAGGTTCTTCGAAATGTTGGTGAGATGTCCCCGGTATCTGAGCCACTTTCCGCCCGGGGAAATGTGATCCGTGGTGGTCTTTCCCTTTGTCTTGACGAGAATGGGAAGTTCCATGAAGTCCTTACCGTCCCACGGCTCAAACGGTTGGAGCAATGCAAGGCGGTCGGAGTGGGGATCAATCTTCACCTCTCTGTCTTCATTTCCGATTTTCGGCGGGACAAAGGCATCTTTGACTTGTGCAAGCCCCCCGCGCGGCAGGTCGGGAGGATGAGGCGGGTTCAACATAAACGTCTCTCCATCCGCCCCGAGAATGGAATCCGTCTCCGGGTTGAATCCCACGTCCCCGGAAACGGCCAGGGCCGCCGCCATACCTGGAGAGGTGAGAAAGGCCCTTGTCTCTGGATTCGCATCGTTTCTCCCGCGGAAATTGCGATTAAATGTGGTAAATATGCAGTTGGGCACGCCTCTTGGGATATCGTTCCGGTCCCACTGGCCGATGCACGGTCCGCAAGATGCCGCCAGGATCTGCGCGCCTGCCTCCACAAGCTTCTCAAGGATACCTTCCCTTTTGATCGTCTCGTAGACCTGCTCGGAACCCGGAGAGAGCAGAAAAGGGACCCTCGCCTTGAGTCCATGTTTTCCGGCCTGTTCCAGCACCTCAGCGGCCGCGTGGAGATCAGAATAGGAGGAATTGGTGCAGGAGCCAAAGAGGACCGCGGAAACATTTCGGGGCCACTTTTCCGATTCAGCTATTTTCCTGAAATCTTTCACTTTTGTGATTCTGTCAGGACTGAAAGGGCCTGCATGGGCGATTTCAATGTCTGCCAGATCCAATTCCACAAACTCGTCAAAGACCCTTTCCGGAGCGTGTTTGCAAACATCATCCTGGCGCAGGATTTCGGCCACGGACGCAACCCAATCGGCATCTTCTTTTCTCCCGACATTTCTCAGGTAAGCATCCATTGTTTCATCGTATACGAAGACGGATGTGGTGGCACCCATTTCGGCCCCCATGTTGGTAATAGTGGCCTTCTGGGTGGCGGAAAGGTTTCTTGCGCCCTCACCAAAATATTCAAAGATTTTCCCGGTCCCTCCTTTTACCGTGAATCGCCGAAGCATCTCGAAAATAATGTCTTTTGCCGAAGCCCATCCATGAAGACGTCCCCGGAGGCTGACCCCTACAATTTTGGGCATGGTGGTCTCCCATGGCAAACCTGCCATCACCTCGGCCGCGTCTGCCCCG
>JAFDGR010000388.1 GCA_019309145.1 Deltaproteobacteria bacterium
TCCAAATCGGCATGTCCGGGTCTCGGGCACGGCAGTCATCCAAGTAATCGTCCCAAAGTCTATTTGATAGAGTTGTGCTGAAGAGACGGTGTTGTTCCCTGATCACAGTATCAAGAAAATCCCCGAATAACGGGCTGTGCTTTACGGCGGCGGCAAGCACGGCGTGGGTGGCGACAGTGCCAATGCCTTCCCGGACGAGCCGCCAGAGTTCAGGTTCCATCAGTTCCAAACGCTTGCGGATCAGTCTAGCAATACGAATAGCTGTGGCCGGGTTTTTGACCTGCAGGACATTCTCCTTTTGAATTGCCTCTTTCCAGCCCTGCTCATCAACACCTTTCAGCAACAGGTCTGCAACAATCCTGCTCTCCGGCACTTTAAGCGATCCAGCAGTTATATCGGCCCTATATCTCATTTTCTGTTTATGGCCATTTCTTGACCAAATCCGGTAAAGGTTGACGTAGTTTTACCACGTTGCCTTGGGCTCTTGTCGGTTTGTCGCGCCTAATTGAGCGCGGCGCAGGGTTCTAGACCTGCCACTGAAGCATCAGGGCATTGAAAAGCGAGCCGATGACGACATAACCTTCGCGTATTTTGCTACTTGGCGTTGCCATAGTTTCCGACTCTCTCGCCATTTTCTCAACCAACCCTGAGCATTATCGGTAAATCTTCCATGCAGGCCGCCAATCCCGCAAACTTATGTAAAATTATAAAGAATTTGCTCGCCGGTCAAGGAATTTCCCGGTTTTATTGAGAGTCCCGTTTTTCCATCCTCCTCACTCAAGCCTGCAGGGTGTGCTCAAACAGACTTGAGGAATCGATATTTGCTTCGGCCAGGTCCACAAGATGGCTGTGGTGCGTAAAGAATATGACCTGGGTGCGGTTTGCCAACTGTGCCAGCACCTGTAAGGCTGCAACGGATCTTTCATCGTCAAACCTGATGAGGATATCGTCCACGATAAAGGGGAGGGGTTCACTGTTTTCCATATATTTTTCGAGACTTGCAAGACGTAAGGCAAGATATAGCTGGTCAGCGGTACCGTCACTCATGCCCTCCACAATCACGGTCCCATGGTCTCCCGGGCGGACACCGACGAGATAAGGGTTGCCGTGCTCATCAAATTCCGCTCGAACACCGGCGAACGAACCTATGGTCATGGCGGCAAAAAGCTGATTTGTCCGCTTGAGCACAGGCCCCTCGTTCTTTTCACGATATCGTTCTATGGCACGGCTCAAGACCGCCGAAGCAATGCGCAGTTCCGCGTATTGTTCGATGCTTGCCTCCATGCCTCCCAGGATCATCTCCACATCCTCGGCCAATTCCGCTGCCTTGCCGCTTCCATCCATTTTTTTCAGCTCGTTCCTCTCCTCGCCTATGGTTCGGTCAAGGTCGGTCCTTTCTTTCTCAAGAGAAGTCACTTCTTCATAAAACTCATTGGCTACCTACAGAACAACCAGCAAAGAATCCATTACCGTGGTGTTCGAATTGGCGGTTATCCTATCGGTAGCGGCGGTATTGAATCCGCCAACAAATTTATCTGTCATACGCGAATGAAGCGTTCAGGAGCCTGGTGGGTCAAGGAGACAGGAAATGCAATGCTCAGAATCCGTTGTGCGATATATAATGGGACCTACCAAAGGGTTTTCGAGAAGTACAAAAATGCGCAGCTTCCACTTTAACCATCAACTTTTGTTAACAAACCGGTAATGCTCCCCTTCTTGGGGTGTTTGGTCGGTGCGGTGGCCTCCGCCTCAGGGACGGACCTCTTCCTCTTTTTACCTTTTTGTAGAAACGACATGTACGAAACCGCTTTGCGGCAGATCTGCCTGCTGAGAGCCTCTAACGATATCCTTACTCTTTGATTCCCACAGATACCTTCATTCTCCTGATCATGTAAGATACCTCCGAGTTTTATAAACCCTAAAACAAGGAGGTCGACCATGACAGAACTACGGCAAAAAATGATCAGGACAATGGATTTGAGAAACCTTTCTAAACACACCAAACTCTAAATCCTTTCAGGCCAGATCAAGAGTCCTGAATTTGATGCCTACGGTTGTCTTAAAATACCCCTATCAAATTCGCTGAATGTTACTTAATACTTTAATTACAGTAGCTTATACACCGGACGCCCCCAAAGGGAAACAGGCTGGG
>JAFDGR010000389.1 GCA_019309145.1 Deltaproteobacteria bacterium
CCTCAATATGTTGTATCATTGCAAATCCAGACACAAACCTAGAATCGACCTAATTGGTGGAGAAAATGGTAGGCGACAATCCCTACCGTAGTAGCGAGATTCAGGCTCCTCACCTTGCCCCATATGGGCACCCTGTAGACAGGACACGCATGAAAGATCACCTCCGGCAGTCCCTGGGTCTCCTGCCCGAAGATCAGGTAGTCGCCCTTTCGGGGCCTTGCTTTCGTGTATATTTTCCGGGCATGGCGACTGAACGCGAAAAGTGCCGAACCGGAGGCCATTTGCTCGGAAAAGGCGCCAAAATTTCGGTGATGACGGATATCAATCTCGCCCCAGTAATCAAGGCCTGCCCGCTTCAGATGCCGGTCATCCACCTTGAAGCCCAACGGGTGAATAAGGTGGAGCCGAAGCTCAGCCGCCCCGCAGAGTCTCGCGATATTGCCGGTGTTTGAAGGGATTTCCGGTTGGAACAGAACAATATGAAGACAGGGGTCTCGAATGATCTTGTGAGGAATCTTTGTGATATCATTGGCAGACATGGTCCGTACTACTTGCGCATGTCATTGATCGCGGCCCGCTCAATGGCCAGACATCCCAGCTTCCCAAGGGTATTCAGGAACTGTATTTCATCGTGAGTTGGGACTTTTTTTGCAGAAAAATAGACTCGCAAGATACAGTAGGTAGATTCATTCACCGTAAATGGGATGCCGATCACTGAACAAACGCCCTCTTTTCTGGCGGCTTCAAGATTCTGTATCCGGTTGTCGTTCTCGAAGTCATTAATGATGATGACATCGCCCTGCTTGATTTCCGTTATGCTTTTCCCGAAATCAATGGCTCCCGAGTGGAGATATCCCTGACTCAGCCCATAATTTGCCACCACCTTCAGGTCGAAGGTCCCTTTTTCCAGCACGCGGATCGTACTCCCTTTTGCGCCGGTGAGTTCCGCTGCCAGGGAAACAATAAAATGGAGCACATCGCCCAGGTCCTCTTCTTCGCTGTAAATAACATCTGTGACCCGAACGAGAGAAAAAAAGTACGAATCCATCTTTGATTGTTCCATCTTGCCGTCCCCGTTGCCCATTTTTTCGCCTTTAAGAAAGGTAATGAACCCGAAAAGCGCCTTTTCCGTAATGCTCTTTTACGGAGGCACAGGATATGTGGATCCGGGAATTCATCTGGATCTGCGGTAGAGGGCCATGGCTTCAGGCAAATAGTGCCGGATATCCGCGATTCTTGATGAGGGGGCGGGATGTGTTGAAAGCAGCGCGGGAGGCGTTTTCCCGCCCTGCTGTTTCATCCTCATCCAGAGCGAAACAGCACCCTTCGGGTTATATCCCGCCTTTGCCATGAGCATCAGGCCTATCCTGTCGGCCTCAGATTCCTGGATCCGGCTGTACGGAAGCAGAAACCCGATATTTGCGCCCATGCCGAATGCCGCCATGGCCAACTCCCTTGTTGCCTGTGGCCTTTGTGCCAGGGCCACGGACAATGCCATGCCCCCGAAATTTGCCAGGAGATTCTGGCTTAATCGTTCATCTCCATGGTGTGCTATGGCATGCCCTACTTCATGACCCAGGACAACCGCAAGCCCGTTTTCATCCCTCGTGACAGGAAGGATCCCTGTGTACACCGCGATCTTTCCTCCCGGCATACACCACGCATTGATAACCTTGTCATTTTCAATAAGGTTGAATTCCCAGTGGTAATAATGAAGGTCTTCCTCCATGCCCTCTTTTCTCAAAAACCATTCAGCAGCTCTCGCGATCCTTTTCCCCACCTGCCGCACCATTGCCACCTTTTCCGGGTCCCGGGACAATTTTGCTTTCTTGAGTACTTGGCGATATTCCTGAAAACCCAGGGCCACAACATCCGAATGAGGCACGATCGAGAGGCTTTTCCGCTCGGTCAACGGCACTTCCGCGCATCCGGAAAAAAACAGGACAAGGAGGATGAAGCAGGCAAGTCGGCGCTGTGCAAAAAATCGCGGTCTGGTTTGTGCGGGAAGGTTCATATCATCGCCCGCTATACTTTAATCAATGGGCTTGGTTCATCTTGCATGGCCACTGACACCTGTACCTCCTGGAGCCCCAATTTTTTCAATGCTCCGGTGGCCTCCGCATAGGCCTTTTCAGG
>JAFDGR010000118.1 GCA_019309145.1 Deltaproteobacteria bacterium
CAGTGGGAAAAGGGCAAAACTCTCTGCGCTACCTTTCAAGATATGTGTTTCGGGTCGCCATCTCGAACAACCGCATCAAAAGCATTGAAAACGGTGTCATTACATTTCTCTATAAGGATCGCCAAAAGAAAACATGGAAAACCATGGCGCTTGACGCAATGGAGTTTATCCGAAGATTTCTTCAGCATGTCCTCCCAAAAGGATTTATGAAGATAAGACATTATGGCTTTCTCAATCCAAACAGCCCTTTTTCAATCGGGCAGCTCCGTGAACTCATTTCCTTCATCCACGATGTCATCAGGGATCTCTTGCCTGAAATCCCGGAATACAAAAAGCAGGAAATGAAATGCACCTGCTGCGGACATGCTTTAACGTTTATTGCCTTTCTAAGACCTCCCCGATGGGGACCTTCCGGATAGAAAAGAAACCCTGAAAGAAGAATTCTTTTTTGGGACACGGGAGATGCCTCAATAGCGGCAAAGGCATGCTCCACACTACCCGTGTGTCCAAATCCCCGTTTTCAGCCGTTTAAATCAGGATCTTCATGACGATGAATGCCCCGATTTTCGATGGACAGCCGCTTTTTGAAGATTTTTCTCAAACGTTTCGCCTGATCCCACCTTCAATACCATCCTGAATCTATCGACCTTTTCCCCTATTGCCCGCGGCTTCTTGAACCATGGATTAGTCCCGAGCACCACCTTTGTCGCTACAGAAATTCCAACATTCCAGGTTCCTTCGGCAGCCTTCTTAAGATTAGCGGCTACCCATTTTCTTGCTTTTTCTCCAAACGGTTCATCCGGACTGGTAGGCTCCTCGGCTTCCATTATTTCAGCAAGTTCAGAGGCATCTGCCTCAGGGATGCCGGTTGCCACAAGGTATTCAACAAATGATTTGTTGTTTCTCTCGGTGATACCAACAGCAATGTTGGCACCGGCTCCGCCAGCAACAGCTGTTGAAACATTACCGTAAATTATTTGTTGGGAAATTTGTTGAACTTGCTCAGATTCTGTTTTGTTTGAGGTAGATTCTCCAAACGACACATGCGTTGCTCCGGGAACAGACTTTTCCAATTCAATTGTAAGCTCGAGTATTCTACTTCGGACAGTTTGCAGAATCTCGTAAAATGAAGTTGGGGAAATTGACCCCGATACATCATTGCAGGCATATCCTTCATAGATTTTCCCCTGTAATAATAGAATTAGATTTGATGCATCGATGCCGAATGATCCTCCATCGGCACTCTTTTTCACCATTTCATCAACCGCTGCGATACTCTCTCTTACCTCGTATTTAGTCCAACTTTCACCCGCATACTTGTCAATCAAGTATGGTGGAATTTGGGCATTTTTGATTCCCGCGCCAAATGGGCCAGAGAATGTTCCTCGATAAGTAATCCCGACAATACGATAAGATGGAACTTCTGCATCTTTCGGATACCCTTCAGACTCGTGCTTAACCCACTCTTCAAGAATATCACTGCCCAACCGTGCTGCTAGCAAGCGTAGCTTTAATAGGATTGAGCCAAGATCTGATCCTTCTTGAACGACAGACTCTTGAATTTGTTGGAGCAAAGACATATCAAAATTCCCTTGGCTTTATTGCATAACGCCGGCTGTTGAGCTGCCGTTTTTGGGGGCGGGAAATGCAATTTATTGCATTTTCCCGTGCCAAAAACCAAGCAGAGCGCAGCCGCCCGAAGGGCGAGGTCTGCTCGAACACCCTTGATAGGCGGAGCGCGAGCGGAGCCTGAAAGGGGGTAAAGAGCAGATGCTCAACAGCCGGCGATAGGGCGGGCCGTGTTAGCGACCGAAGGGAGCGAGCGGTCCGCCCTATCAGTGTTGATAAATGGAAAAAAGTGCTTGCTATTGCATATATAGCATAGTAAATAATCCATTATTTTTATATTTTAGGTATAAATATGGAAAACATCCCCATACCATTTCTATTTTTTAATTATATACTTTAATAGCATGGAAATCAAAAGGAAATTTAAGCCGGATCCTGCGTTGCGTCTCATGGACCAGCACCGGCAGCCGTGATTCAGTGCAGAATAAGACTGGTCAAACAGGGGTGAAGGGGAATTGGGAATCAGCGTACCGGCAGTTATCAAATGGAGCCCCACGGGTAAACCCGTGGTCCCCCAAAAATACCCGTCTTCGCCTTCGGCTACGCCGCGGTTATCCGCTTCAGCTTTGGGCGACATCACACCGTAGCACAACAATTGTTTGCGCATTTATCCACGGGCAAGCCCGTGGTCTTCTGCGAAGGCGGATAAAAGTAAGGCACTATTCACCCAAACCTCATCAATCCTATACAACATGGGCGCGGAAAATTCAACATTTTAGAAGACCCGGCGCTACTGTCCATTGTTGATGAGAAGGGTTTTTTGACCTTTCTCTGCTTTTCCCCTTGACTTTCTATTTAACTTACAGTATAAGTAAAGCTGTAAATATCCCGGGTAGGGAAATGAAGATGCTCTGCCATCGACGTCCTGATTACCCTTACAAGGAGGCAACCATGAAGCTTACGCCAAAGCAACAGGCGGTGTTGGCCTATCTTGGCAAATATATTAACGAATGGGGCAGGGCCCCCAGTTTTGACGAGATCCGCGAGCAGTTCGGCTTTGCCTCCTACAATACGGTGACCACCTACCTCAAGATCCTTGAACGGAAGGGATATATCCGGCTCCCGCGGGAGAAAAATCAAAAGCGGGCCATTCAAGTGATCAGTCCCGTGGAGACCAGGCGCTTTGAACTCCCTCTTCTCGGCAAGGTGGCCGCCGGGAGGCCCATTGAGGCAGTGGAAGACCCGAGGGCCGTTGAAGTGCCCCTATCGCTTACCGAGAGAGGGGATTGTTTTGTCCTGGAGGTGCAGGGCGATTCCATGAAAGAAGACGGCATCCTGGACGGGGATCTTGTGGTGGTCAGGAAACAGCCGACCGCCGAGAACGGGGAGACCGTCGTGGCCCTCATCGATAACGAGGCCACGGTCAAGAAATATTATTGTCATGGCGATCACGTGGAACTTCGGCCCGCCCATATGGGAATGAAATCCATCCGAGTGCGATCGGAAGATCTTAGGATCGAAGGCAAAGTGGTCGGGGTGATGCGGTATTATAAGTAGGCGTAGGACGGAAAAATCATGCCTCATCACATCATCCATATCCATATCCCGGCCTTTTCCATCGCAATAATGCGTGTGGTGCAGCCGAAACTCCGAGGTCGTCCCGTGGCAGTGGCGTCCCCCCGGTCAACACGCGCACTGATCCTCTCCGTGTCTCCCGAAGCCGAAAGAGAAGGGGTGCGCAAAGGCATGCCCCTGGTGAAGGCCGTTGCCCGCTGCCCGGATTTAACCGTGATCAACCCGGATCCCGGGCTGGTGGCAAGGGCCAACCGGGAATTGTGCCGGATAGCGGCCTGGTATACCCCCATCTGGGAACCATTCCGTCCAGGGCATGTCTACCTGGATCTTACCGGGACGGGGCGCCTCTGGGGCGAGGCCAAAGACACGGCACTGCGCATGAGAAGGGAGATCAAGGATCGCCTGTGTCTTCCCGGGACAGCCGGGGTGGCCGCGAACAAGATGATCGCCGGCATTGCCTCCCGTATCGTGTCGCCTGAAACAGTCATGGACGTGCCCCACGGCCGTGAATCAACCTTCATGGCCCCCCTTCCCGTGGGGGTCGTGCCCGGTATCGGCCGTTTTCGTTGTCACCTGCTCCTGGAGGAACTCAACATCACCCGGGTTGGACACCTGGCCGCCCTGGATCTGCCGAGCCTTGCCATCCTCTTCGGCCGGCATGCCCCTGTCATTCACCAACGGGCCCTCGGAATTGATCCGACGCCGGTATACCCCTCCCCCAAAAAGCCCATCATAAGCGAGGAGAGAACGCTTTCGGAAGATGAAAACGATGACCACAAGCTCCTTTGCGTACTCCTTACCCTCGTGGAAAGAAGTGCCCGCCGCCTGCGCCAAAAGGGACTTTTCCCGCGAAAGGCCGGGATCCTGATCCGTTATGCCGATCAGGTGGAGGTCAGGCGTCAGTGTTGTCTTGATCATCCCGGGTCCTGGGACTTCGAGCTTTACGGACCCATGAAAGAACTCTTTTTCAAGGCATGCGCCAGGCGCGTCAGGATTCGATATATCCGTATATGGTTCCGGGACCTTTTTCTGCAGAGCAGACAATTGTCCCTTTTTGATTCCCCTTCTCACGGGCACGAAAAAAGGGTGCGTCTCATTCAGGCCCTGGACCACATCCGCGAGCGGCACGGGCACAAGGCCATCCGCTATGCCGGAGCAACATAAAAAGCGAGTATATAATAAAGGCGCAGGGCAAGGCGCAAGGCGGGGATCAATACTATCTACAAAAAGGACAAACCACGCTCAGCACCTGTCTCCACCGCCAGTGTGAAGAACCCATCGTGCTCGCAAAAAGATTGCTGTGCCCCTCCGGCCGGCCACTTTAAAGTACCCTTTTGAAGGGGCCCATGGAGAGGGAGAAGTGTGATTACCCATGGATTTCATTCATCTTAACGTGCATTCCCATTATTCCAAGGGATGGGGCATTGGTACTATCGAGGAACTGTGCAAAGCCGCAGGCCGCATGGGCATAAAGAAGCTCGCACTCACGGACACCAACAACCTCTACGGCCTCATCTTCTTCATCCAGGCCGCCATGGAGAAGGGCATCGAGCCCATCGTGGGCAGTGAAATCACCGATGACCATCATCGTGCCGTGCTCCTGGTCAAGGATCGCACCGGCTACACCAATCTCTCAAGGATCATCTCCGACCGCCACTGTCATCAGGACTTCGATCTGATCCAAAGCCTCAAGGAAAAACGGGAAGGACTCATCATCCTCTCGGATGATTTCAACCTCCTGAAGGCCTTGAAAAAACAGGCGCTTGAAGATCTTTACGTGGAGCTCTCTCCCGGGTATTGCATGGGCCGCTGCTACGCCTTTTCCCGGGAGACCCATATTCCTCCCGTGGCCACCAACCGGGTCTATCTTCTCACAAAAGAGCAGTTCCGGCTCCACCGCATCCTCCGGGCGATCTCCCTGAATACCAAGCTCTCCAGGCTTTCTCCGAGCGACACCTGCCTGCCCCAAAATGTCCTGAATTCTCCGCTCCATATGGCGTCTCAGTTTCCCCACGCGCCGGTCGCCATTGCCAATTCCGGAAAAATTGCGGATTCCTGCCGCACGGAATGGCATTTTGATCGGATCATATTTCCGAATTTCAGAGGGATGACAGACAAAGAGGCATTTCAGCGGTTGTACCGGGCCACCCTTCAAGGATGTAAACAGCGCTATGGAGCCATTACTCCGGAAGTGCGAAAACGCATCATCCACGAGATGGACATCATTAAACGGAAAAACTTCGCACACTATTTTCTCGTGGTGGCTGACATCACCCGCCAGGCCCCCCGGTCATGCGGGAGAGGGAGCGCTGCCGCCTCCATTATCTCCTATGCCCTGGGGATTACTCACGTGGACCCCATCAAACACAACCTGTTCTTTGAACGGTTCCTGAACCCCGCGCGCATGGACCCGCCTGACATCGACGTGGACTTCCCGTGGGATGAACGGGAGAGGATCATCGACCTTCTTTTCGCAACCTACGGGACACGCCGCACCGCCATGGTCTCCAACCACAACACCTTCGCGGCCCGTTCGGCCATTCGGGAAGTGGCCAAGGTCTTCGGCTTGACCGACCGTGAAATCGGACGGGTCACCAAGCAGATCGGTTTCGGCTGGCGGCTTCACGCCCTCGGGAAGGACCTCATCCGCCATCCCAAGATGCGGGGAGTGGCATTCCGGAAACCCTGGGATGAGATCCTGTGGGCCGCTTCCCGCCTCCAAAACCATTTTCAGCACCTTTCAACCCATTGCGGCGGAGTGGTGGTCGTGCCCGATGATATCCGCAGGTACTGCCCGGTGGAAATCTCCGCTGCTGGACTGCAGGTCCTCCAGTGGGAAAAGGATTCCGTGGAAGAAAGCGGCCTGGTGAAAATTGATATCCTCGGGAACCGGAGCCTGGCCGTCATCCGTGATACCCTGGACATGGTGTACAAAAATGACGGTCACCGCATTGAATACGCACGGCTTAATCCCCTTGATGATCCCGAAACTGTGCGTATTTTCCATGAAGGGAACACATTCGGGGTCTTCTACTTTGAAAGCCCCGCCACCCGGCAGGTTCTCACCAAGGTAGGAAAAGGCTTCACCTTTCATGACTACCTTCGCATGGACCATTTCCAGCTCAACGTGGTGGTGACGTCTATCATCCGGCCTGCCTCCAACCACAGCATCCGGACGTGGCTCGCCCGACTCAGGGGGGCGCCATGGGAACCTCCCCACCCCGCTTTAAGGCCGGTGCTGGAAGAGACCCTCGGGGTCATGGTCTTCCAGGAACAGATGAGCCAGGCGGCAATCTATCTCGCGGGATTCAACCCGGCAGAAGCAGATACCCTCCGGAAAGTGGTGAGCAAAAAGGACAAGGAAAAGAAACTCCAGGACTTTTATTGCCGTTTCGTCCGGGGGGCGGAGGAACGAAATGTGCCCCAAAATATCATCGACGAGGTATGGGCCATGATGATGGGATTCGACGGTTACAGCTTCTGCAAACCCCACTCGGCAAGCTACACCCTGGTTGCCTATAAATCCGCCTTTCTCCGGGCCCACTATCCGGCTGAATTCATGGCGTCCGTTATCTCCAATGGGGGAGGCTACTATTCCACCTTCGGATACATCTCAGAGGCAAAACGCATGGGGCTCCGGGTGCTCCCGCCCCACATCAATGAAAGTCACATCAAGTATACGGGAAAGGCAAAGGACCTCCGGGTGGGTTTTATGCAGATCAAGGACCTGTCCCATGAGGCAAGAGAGACCATGATCCTGGAACGGAAAAAAAACGGTCCGTTTTCATCCCTCCAGGACTTTCTGGAACGCACCCGTCCAGACTTCCGCCTCCAGGACGTTCGGATGTTGATCAAGGCAGGCTGCTTTGATGATCTAGCTGAAAAACCGCCTAGACCCGTTTTGCTGTGGCAGGCACTCCGATTCTTTGCCCAAAAGGAGAAAGCCACGTCCGCCCTTTTCCCGGCTCCTGCGGCTTTGCCCAGGAAGGCGCGCAACCCCTTCCCCCGGGGCGTCCTGCTGAAGCAGGAAGATGAAACTCTGGGGTTCCTGATTTCAGTTCATCCCCTGGAGTTTTACGCAAGCTCTCTCGAAAGGATGGACCGTGTCCACGCCAGAGATCTGCCGTTCCTGGTGGGAAAGACCGTGATCATCGCGGGGTGGCTGGTCACCGGCAAAACAGTCCATACAAGGGATGGGGACCCCATGAAATTTATCACCTTTGAAGATCCCACAGGCATCTATGAGACGGTGTTTTTCCCGGAGATATACCACCGGTACTGTCACCTGCTCAACGCCGCGAGACCGTATATCATAAAAGGAAGGGTGGAAGAGGACTTTGGGGCCGTCGCCGTGACAGTGCTCCACATGGGATTCATCCAGCCAAATCAGAAAAATCAGCCTTTGAGGAAGCCCAAATAATATTGAATAATCCCGATCTGATCACGATATTCTTCTCTCTCCCGGCTTTCCTGGATACCGGCCAGAAACCGCTCTGAAATAAAAATCGCTTCCCTTTTTTCACCTGCCTTGAGAAGTTTCTTAAAAAAATAATCATAAACAGCACCCTTCACCCACAGCTCGCTCCGGGTAAAAAGCGCTGAAGCCTCGGACCACTTATCCTGATCTGCAAGATAGGCGATTGCAAGCCTTGTGTGATCGGCTGAATCAAACCGGTTTTCAAATACCTGTGCAAACGGAATGGCCTTATCGATGTAGGATTTCAGCCTGAAGGGAGCGTCCGGAGAGCAGTAATAGTAAGGTGCTATGAATCCTTCTGATTGCTCCCCGTAAAGGTCCTCTGCCTTTGCCCTGGTAACTGCGAAACGGCTCAACGGCGTGCCCGGATAGATCCGGCCGCCAATGGTATACTCATAGCGTCTCAACGGGCCGGCAGGGTAGCGCATCATATACCCAAGGGTTTCATCAAGCGTCTCGCGAGTTTCTCCCGGCAGGCCGAAGACAAGAGAAACCGTGCAATCAATGCCGAAATCCTCCGCCATCTGCAGTACCTGTAAGATATGCTCCCGCCGGTAAGAACAGCCGTTTTGCGCAAGCACCTGGTCTGAAAAACTGTCACAGGTGAGGATTATGGAAAATCCCGCATCAGAAAGAGAGCGTGCAAAGGCAAAATCAAAGGGCCGGGGAAGGAACTGTGAGGCAAAACGAAAATGATCAGACAATCCCGATGAAATGATGCTTTTCACCAGATTGGAAGGATAAGATAGATTGGGAATATTGAACTCGGTATCCACAAAAAATATGCGCTCGACGTCATCATACTTCGCGCAAATATCCTGCAATTCATCTATAATTTCTTGTGTCTTTCTGAAGACGAACCGAGGCCCTTCAAGCATGGGCTCAACACAGTAGCTGCAGTGCTGCTTACATCCCCTCTTTATCTGCACCGGCAGACCAGAAGTGTGGTAGGCATAGTGAAACTTGGGCTCTCTTTCCGCTCTCCTCTCAGTTGGAAAAACATATTTCTGCCTCGGGTTGTATCGGTATTCTCCCCCGCTCAAAAAAACCAGGTTCGGCACACGGGACAATTTCTCCGTATCAGGGTAGGATTCCAGGAATTTTTGAAATGGTTCTTCGCCCTCTCCAATAATTCCATATCCAAGATCAAGATTTTTCAGCATGGTCAGTGGAGACATGGTAAAGGCCCCACCGCCCGCCACCAAAGGCACATCCGGCCTGACTTCCCGGATGATATCAACTATTTTCTTGAACCACGACAGGAAATGGAACGTCCTATACCCTTCCCCCTGCAGATCGCCAGAGGTTTCACATGCCATGCACGTGTCAAGATTCCTGAATCCCAGGCCTATGAGATCGGGGTCGGTTCGCTCCAGTATCTCCCGAAGATTTATCTCCAGGTCCGCATCCGGCAGGAAAGGGTATTCTACATGCACCTCATATCCACAACGGCGTAGATGATGGGCAAGAATATCAAGGCCGAAAGGATATACCTGTCTGACCAGGTAATACCGGTCTGTATAGAGGAGGAGAACACGTTTCAATGTGTTCAGGTCATTCATGCGGCCTCGTATTGCACGGAACGCGGCCTTGTGGACAGGAAGGCGAAAAGGATAGCGGTTGCATATCGAATCATTGCACAGAGATTTTCCCGGAGGAAAGGACCATTCCCTTCCTCCCGGGAGATATCAGGTCATGATCAGTACGGGTGCCACATCCTGATACGGTAGGACATTTCAGCTTTCGATGGATGTTTGCGGTATTCCTTGATATAAAAAACACCGGTGAACTGATTCACAAAGGGAAAACCCGCCTGTGCCCAGCCGACCACGCCGCCATGGTATTTCTTGCCGTTCTTGGTGGTACTTGAAACGCAGTAGACATTCTTATACCCATACTTATACAGAAAGCCGGACACATACTTTGCCCTATGTTCAGTACGGCACCAGATGTAGATCTCGGCGTTCGGGTCCTTGATCTTCTTGGGAATCACGTACATATGGCCTGCCTGGATATGGTCGGTCCCTTCAATATGAAATGCATCGAACTCAGAGTCGGTCCGTATATCAATGAGATAAACCTTGTTCCGGTACGCCGGATCGGCCATGGCCTTTTCCCAGACTTCATGCAGCTTGAACACATTGGTCATGTGACCCGCGGGAATCTCAGCAATGAAGCCCTTGTGGACCTGTTTCTCATTCGCCTTCAGGGGATTGTTCCCGGCAAAGGCAAAACCAGCCGCACTCACCACAAACGCAACAGCAATCATCAATACGAATACTTTTTTCATTCTGCTACCTCCTTTTGCAATAGTAATTTGGAATTATCACATGCCTTTAGGCGTTTCTCGGAAAACCACCACCTCCTTTCCAGGTCCCGGTGATCCAAACAGAAAAACTGGCCCGAAATATATTGCCTTGCTTGATCCAGGTCAAGGGGAAAACATCCTTTTGAGCATTTCCTTCTCTATTTTTCCCATGGCATTCCTCGGGAGGGAATCAAGGAAAAATATCTTTTTTGGACACTTGTAACCAGTGAGATACTGGTGTGCGAAGGCCATGAGCTCTTCAGGAGCCACCAGAGGAATCCCTTGCTTGAGCACAATAGCGGCGGAGACCCTTTCCCCGAAATCCTCATCGGGCAGCCCGAATACTGCAGCCTCATCCACTGCTTCATGCCTTTCCAGCGTGGACTCCACCTCCTTGGGATAAATGTTATACCCCCCTGAAATAATAAGCTCCTTGCTCCGCCCCACCAGGTAAAGCCTGAAGGCATCATCTGGATCCTGGTAGCCCAGATCCCCGGACTGCAACCATCCCCCCTGAAGGCATTCCGCTGTCTTCTCCGGCATGTTCCAGTATCCCTTGAACACATTGTCGCCTTTTATCCAAACCTCTCCGACCTCTCCCGGCACCACCGTTTTTCCCTCCGGGGACAGGATCTTCAGGGAAACTCCGGGTAAGGGATAGCCCACGCTTCCGGGAACCCGCCGATCCGGGTTCAGCGGGTTGGAAGTAATCATCTGAGCCTCAGTCATTCCATAGCGTTCAAGGATTCGAAAACCCGTGGTCTCCTCGAATTTCTTGAAAAGATGCTTCGAAAGGGGGGCGGACCCGCTTATGAAAACGCGCATGGCCCTGAGATCGGGCTTTCCTGTTTCCCAGTGATGCAGGAGACGATGGTAGATGGTGGGGACCGCCATAAACAGGGTAATTTTTTCCTTTTCCAGGGTCTTCAATGTCTCAACGGGATCGAATGCTTCGTGCATGATCACCGTGGAACCGGCATGAAGCGCTCCGTGCATAGCCACCACCAGCCCGTGTACATGAAAGAGCGGCAGCACATGAAGTAACCGGTCTGCTTCAGTCCATGCCCAGGCCTCTTGCAATGCCTTCATGTTGGAAACCAGGTTCCGATGGGTGATCACGGCTCCCTTGGACCTGCCGGTGGTCCCGGAGGTATAACAAATCATGGCGCCGTCGTCATTCTCGGCAGGGTAGTCCCGGGGATCTTTGCCTTCGATTTCCCCTCCGCCTGAAAGGAGGGAAGGAGAAGCGTCCGCTCCTTCTCCATCCGTGAGAATGGTCCGAATGTTTTTCATTTTCCCGGCAGGAATTTCAATCTTCGCGAACCTTTCCCGGTCAGTAATCAGGAGAGAGGCTCCGGAATCGGAAAGGAAAGAGGCAATCTCTTCAGCAGTGTAAGCGGGATTCAAAGGCACGGTCATGGCACCAAGGGCAAGGTTTGCCAGGTGAACGAACAGAAACTCCATGCCCTTGGGAAGCAGGATGGCAACCCGATCTCCTTTTCCTATCCCCTGGTGTTTGAGCAGGCCGGCATATTGTGCGACACTGCGGTCAATGTCCAGAAATGAATAGGTGCGCCCCCTGAATAGAACGGCTGCTTTCCGGCCGAATACAACAGACGATTCAGATAGTATTCTGGCGAGATTCATGAAATTACCTCTTTCATTATTGCTCATCTCCTGGCATGAAGCCATCTTTTCAAGAGCAAGAAACCGACCACGAGTCCAATCAAGACCGCAACTGTAATGTTATAGTGGATAAGGATACTCGACATCTTTTCCCGTACCGAGGCCCAGTTTGTCCCCAGAGAATAACCCACCCAGATCCAGATCAGATTCCAGACGCTGCAACTGATCAATGCCAGGAAAGCTACCCTGACGAAGCCGAGCCTGGAGATGCCCCCTGCCACGGCAATGGCGGAACGAATACCGGGGAAAAAACGATTCAGCACAATGAGAAGATACCCGTATTTCTGAAACCAGGTTTCGGCCTTGAGGATATCTCTGGCCTTAAAAAACCGATAGTCACGTTCCAGGAAAAAGGCCCTGCCGAGGTATGTCCCAACCCAGAAAAGGAAGAGGAACCCGATAATGCTTCCCAGGGTGGTTGCCGTGTACACCCACAGGAAACTGAGGCGATGGGTGCCCACCAGGAAGGCTCCAAAAGCGGTAATGGTATCTCCTGGAATGGGAGGAAACACATTTTCCACGAATGCACTCACTCCCAGGGCGACATACAGCAACACCGCGGG
>JAFDGR010000006.1 GCA_019309145.1 Deltaproteobacteria bacterium
CATCATGTCCCCCCATGCATAGGCAATGACGGTCTTGTACGCGGGAAGGCCGAGTTGATGACCGGCCGGCAGGACATAGGGCGCGGTCATTAACCATTCTCCCCCTCCGGAAGGCACCAGGTAGTTCAAAATGCCTCCATACCAGTAGGTGAACATCAGGAAGGTGGAAGTGCTGCTGATGGCCACAAACCATCCGGTGAAGGTCTGGGAAAGAAGGGTAAACTTGATCAGGCCGTAAATGCCCGCGTAGAAGGGGAACTGGATAACGATTCCCCACACCGCTTTGGCCGATTCCTCTGTCGCCTTGAGGAATGACCACGGCCGCCAGTGGAAAAGGATCCCGAGCATCAGGAAAAAGAAAATCACGTTATTGAGGGTCAGCCAGTTTCCCGGTGGTTTCCCTTTGAGGTAGGAATACAGGGCTATGGCCCCGCCGATCACGATGATGACGTTAAAGCCCGGCCACCAGTTCATCCAGTCCGAAGGTGATTTGGCTGCCTCTTTTCTGGGTGGCTCATAGATTTTCAGCTGATCCATGAGTTCCGGCTTTACAACATACGTGTTCTCCGGTGTTGGATGCATTTTTGCCATCAACCAGGTGACCACAATAATGATCACCGCTGCCAGGATAAGATTGAAGGGATGGAAAATGGTGCTCCCCGTGGAGATGGGGGCATTGATCAACCCTTCTTTGATGGCTGATTTTACAAGAGCATTGCCCGGAGAGGCCATCATCAGGGTGGCGGAACCGGTGAGTCCCGAGTGCCAGGTGCACCCCAGGCCAAGGTACGCCGCGGCCACTAGGACCCGGTAGTCCACTTTTGGATTTCTTCGAACGATAAAGAGTGCCAGGACAGCACTCCCGATGATGGAAAGTCCCCATGAAACCCAGGCAGACAGGGTGGAAAAAAGTGCCATCACCACAATGGCCTGGGCAGGTTTCTCTTTATTGGGCGCTCCCGCAAGACCGTCCAATAAACGGCGAACCGGCGGCGAGAGGGCCAGGATGTATCCGGTCATCATAATGAGGCACATCTGCATGGCGAATTTGAGGTACACCCAGAAGCCTTTCCCCCATGCCTGGATTCCTCCGTAAAGCCTGTCTGAGAACCCCACTTCCTTTCCAAATCCCCAGATAAGGGCAAGAATGTACGCGATCATGGTAAGGATCAGAACGATCACAAAAGAATCAGGAATCCATTTTTCCGTCCAATTCGTCAAACCAGCGCCAACGTTCCTGAGAAACCCTTGTTCTCCTGTTTGGTTGCTGTCGGCCATAATTCCCTCCTTTATTCTCATGGAAAGGTTATTGCCTGAAAGTTCATCACCTCCCTTATTGTGGTTTCGTTCCTGTTACAGTCCGTTCCTGGTTTCCTTGCAGCGGAAACCGGCTGTATGCCTCCGACAAAAAACCCCTGGTGCGGGGAAACCGCTTCAGGGGTTTTGTTTTATTCGGACGCGCACAGGCACACCTTTTAATTTAAGAAATATTCGTTAAAGGTATCTCTTAAATCATATATTGTGCTTTGCTCATAATAGATTTACCACACTTTGTCAAGATAAAAAAAATAATTCAATATCTTATCAGCATTTTCAACTCACCCCTGACGCTTTTGCTTTTCTCTGATATGTCTCCTCTTTTGGTATCGAGTAACGGCTCGATTGTGTTCTTCCAGGGTCCTCGAAAAATGGTGGGTTCCATCGTTTTTTGAGACGAAATAGAGATAGCCGCTGCGAGCCGGGAAAAGCACCGCCTTGATTGCCTCGATCCCGGGACTTGCGATGGGGCCGGGAGGCAGCCCTCTGATGACATAGGTATTGTACCGTGTGGGACGCTCCAGGTCTTTTTTCGTCAAATTTCCCGAGAAAGATGCAAGGCCGTAAATGACGGTGGGATCACTCTCAAGACGCATCTTTTTCCTGAGCCGGTTCAGAAACACGCTTGCGATCTTTGGCCGTTCCTCGGCTCTTCCCGTTTCCTTCTCAACAATGGATGCCAGGGTGACCACCTGTTCAAGAGAGAGATGACTTTTCTTGATAGTCTCTTTATACGGGGCAAGGACTTCCCAGAACCTTCTGACCATCACATCGATCACCTTTCCGGCCTCCATGTTGTGCCGAAACCGATAGGTATCGGGGTACAAATATCCTTCGAGACCCTGCCCGGAGAGACCGTATTCCCTCGCCACCTCCGCGTCGCCCGAAATGCGCAGGAAGGCATTCCCATCGGTGATCTCCTTCTCATCCAGAAGTCGGGCTATCTGTTTGCGGTTATATCCTTCCGGGATGGTAACGGGATGGGTAACGCCCACACCCCTCACGAGCACACCGAAAACCCTGAGCGGTGACATGGTCGGGCTCAGGAGATATTCCCCCGCTTTTATTGCACGGCCGTATCCCATACACCTGCCCCATACCACAAAAAGAAAGCGGTTCTTGATGACGCCATTTTTTTCCAGGCTCCCGGCTACTTCCCGCAGCGTCGCCCCTTCGCGAATCTGCACAAGACGCTGATTTCCGGTTTTCCGGGCCGGGCTCATCAGGTAATAACCGAATCCCATCACCACAAAAACCGCCAGGAGAAAAATCAAGCCCACGCAAAAAAAGAAAAACCTCTTTTTATTCTCAATAAATGCCATGGCATGTTCTCAACAAGGGCTCTTACCTTCCCATATAACGGCTCAAGACCAGGCCCAGTGATACCAGAAGGCCACTGGCAATCACCGTCTGGATGGTGAGGGCCTGGGCCGGGACAATCGCTTCGTGGGATTGGTACTGTGTCCAGAGCACTTTCACAGCCTTGAACGCCAGGGGAAGAGCGGCGAAACTCATCATAATGAGGTAGGGCATGCCCACAGCCCCCACCAGGAAGATGACTGACCCAAAAGCGCACAACATGATCACACCGTACCCATAACGGCTTGCTTTCAGGCCGAGCTTTACCACGAGATTTCTCTTTCCCGCTTCCGCGTCTGCCTGAAAGTCCGGGAATTCATTTATCCAGATGATGGCGGCAACCAGGAACCCCTGGGGAAAACCCACCGCGAACGCGGGCCAGCTCACCGAATTGGTCATGACATAGGAGGTTCCCAGCGTGATCAGGGGACCGAATGCGAGAAAGATCACCACTTCCCCCAATCCCTTTGACATCCACTGAAAAGGGGAAGCCGAATAGACCCAGCCCGAAAAAAGGCCCAATCCCCCAAAAAGCGCAACCCAGGGACGTTTCAGCACAATCAGCCAAATCCCCGACGCGATGCCGACCGCAAGAAAAAAGAGCGCCATGAGGAGCACCGCATACGCGGATAGTTTTTCCTCCTGGATAACGCGGCTTCCACCGCTGAAGGGCGTGAGCCGCACGTTGATGGGATCACTCCCGCGCGCGTCGTAATAATCATTGAGCAGGTTGGCGCCAAGATGCAGAGAACCGACACCGAGCAGGGTTATGCCGAAAAGGGCGGGAGAAAACGCTCCCAGGGAGAAGGCATAAGCGGAACCCACTACCACGGTGACCAGCGATCCTGCAAGAAACGGAGCCCTCAGGGCCTTCAGATACACACCAATCATAATACCTCTCCCAGAAACAGCTTCATTCCACGTGAAAATCCAGCGTGATCGCACAACTGTCGCCGGATTTTAGTATTTCATTGAGGAGAAGTCAATCTATGGGGAATTGCACCGGGTCAACAGATACAAAATGGAATGTTCCCCCAATCAACACTTCAATACTCCGAGGGCTGTACCGAAAGCACGGGGCACGGGGCATTTCGGATTGCCCGGGCGGTGGTGGATCCCACAAACAGGGTTTCCATCAAACCGCGGCCCCGGAATCCGAGAACCATTAAATCCAGGCCGTTTACCAGGGCATACTTGGACAATTCTTCATGAGGCTGCCCCGCGAGGAGTACTGTTTTCGGGGTGCACCAGTGGAGCGCCTCTTCCGGAACCATCCGGGTCAGTTGTTCCTTGAGCCGCTCGCGCAAATCCTTCTCCCCTGCAGCCCCTTGTCGCCCCTCAGCCCTACCCAGTTCCTTGTAGACAGGGGGCTCGATAACATGGACGAGATGCAATTCAGATTGAAATTGCTGGGCAAGACTCAGGGCATATTGAAATCCAAGATCAGAGTCCGGAGAGAAATCACACCCGACCAGGATCTTCTGAAGCTTTATTCTCTTTTTCTCGGCCATTGCAGGCTCCTCTTCCGCGCTCCTGACCACGAACAGCGGGCAGGGAAGCCTCCTCATCAGGTGCTCTGTTACAGAGCCCAGAACGAGGCGCTTCAATCCTGAGCGCCCGTGGGTCGCCGCGATCACCAGGTCCGCACCCTTTTCAGAGGCCAGCCGTTCGATTTCATCAGGAGTGCGTCCTGCAACGGTCAGGGATTCCCATTCAATGGGATAATCACTCATGAGTGCTGCAATTTGCTCGTCAGCCTCTTGCATCCCTCTTTTTTCGTCTTGCCTGGGATCTCTAATGGCCTCACCATACACCGACACCGGAGGCAGATCCACAACGTGACAGACATACAGCCTGGCTCCAAACTCTGTGGCCAACAGCGCCCCGTAAGGGACAGTGAATCTGGAGCACTCTGAAAAGTCTGTCGTACATAGAATACTTTTTAGTGGCACTCTCATGATCGGTCCCTCCTTTCTCCCTGTTCGACATTACTCTGGGTGCTCCAGCGGAGTTCCTCCAAAAACGCTTTAAAAAACTGATCCCTCTCTTTCCAGTCTGGTCCCAACCTTCTGTCAAATACACCCCCTATCATGGAGAAGAACTTCTGCCAGAGAGGCTTTCCGCCGCCCAGCACCACTTCTTCCAGAAACGACGGGAGGGCATGCAGGTTTTCCTTTGGAAGGAAGAAAACAGCACCCAGTTTTATGGATTTTTTCAAGGCATCCGGCGTGAGCGCATGGGCTGTGAACATCACGGTCGGAAAGCCTCTCTTTACCGACGTTCTCAGAAGCGTGAAACCATCCACACCCATTATATCGAGAATAACAATATCATATGTATAGGTGAGAAGTGACTGGTGGGCCGTATCATAATCTGTTGCCTTGTGAACCAGACACGTTGGGAGTATCTCTTCCACTGATTCAACGATATCCTCTTCGTCATCCACTACGAGGATCACCTTGTCTTTTAAAAGAGTATCAGGGCACATGATTGTCTCACTTTCCCCTCATGAAAAGATGTTTTTCCCTTACGCTCCCAGATAGGCCTTCTTTACTCTTGGGTTTTCGAGCAGTTCTGCGGCCGGACCGTCAAGCACGATCTTGCCCGTTTCAAGCACGCATGCATGATGCGCAATATGCAGGGCGGCCCGGGCATTTTGTTCCACCAGGAGGATGGTGGTCCCCGAGCTGTTCAATGTTTTGATCACGTTGAATATATCTTTGACAATGAGCGGTGCAAGGCCCATGGAAGGCTCGTCCATCATGAGAAGTTCAGGGTCTCCCATGAGGGCACGCGCTATTGCCAGCATTTGTTGTTCACCTCCCGAGAGGGTCCCTGCAATCTGCTTGGACCGTTTTTCCAGGATCCCGAACATGGTGTAAATTTCCCTTGTCCTTTTCCGGACTTCGGCGCGATCCCGTCGTCTGAAGGAAAGGTAGGCACCCAGATTGATATTATCCTGTACCGTGAGATCCCCAAATACCTGTCTCCCTTCAGGAACCTGGGAAATGCCCAGAGCAACAATTCGATGAGCGGGAAAATTCGAAATATCCTGGCCTTTGTAAAGAATCCTTCCTGTCTTCTCCTCGATGAGACCTGATATACACTTGAGCAATGTGGACTTGCCGGCCCCGTTTGTCCCGATTATGGACACCACTTTACCTATGGGAACCCTGACAGTCACCCCCTTGAGGGCTGCTATGCTTCTATAGGAAGCGCTGAGTCTTTCAACCTTGAGCATTTCCATTCTCCGAACCGAGATAGGCTTCTATCACCTTCGGGTCGTCTCGTATTTCCTCGGAGACCCCTTCAGCTATCTTCTCCCCGTAATTGAGGACCATGATTTCATCCGACACATCCATAACCACCTTCATATCGTGCTCCACAAGAAGAATGGTAATGCCTTTGTCCTTGATTCGGTTGATGAGACCGGATTGCACAAGGGTCTCCGTCTCATTGAGGCCTGCCGCAGGCTCATCCAGGCAAAGCAGTTCCGGTTCCGTTGCCAGTGCCCGGCCGATCTCCAGTATTTTTTGCTCCCCCAGCGGCAATTCGCCTGAGGTCTCGTTCCATGCATGCTTCAGACCGATGAATTCCAATATCTCCATACCTCGCTTCTGTATCTTCTTCTCACTTCGCCTCACTCCAGGCATGCGGAGACCAGATGCAATGAAGGAAGACTTTACCCTCGTGTGGCAACCCACCATCACGTTTTCCAAGACGGTCATATGACCGAACAATTCAACCGTTTGAAAGGTGCGTGAGATGCCCCTCCCCGCAATCTGGTGAGCCTTTAAATGGTCTATTCTGCGCCCTCTGAATCGCACTGTCCCCTCAGTGGGAGGGAAAAGTCCGGTAATCACATTGAAGAGGGTGGTCTTGCCGGCGCCATTGGGGCCTATGATGGCCTTGATAATCCCTTTTCTGACCCGGAAATTCTGGTCAATGAGGGCCATGAGTCCCCCGAATGACATGCTCACCCCTTCCACTTCGAGGAGATAATCCGCATCCATTCGTTCTCTATCTCCTGATCCAGCCTGAAACCAGGTTGGGCACCCCCACAAGACCTGCGGGGAGGAAAATGGTAATCAGCAACAGGATCGCCCCGTAAATGACGACTTCCAGATCTTCGAAATAATGGAGCCATTCATATCCCAGGAACGTGATGAGAAAAGCTCCTATGATCGCACCCCTGATGTCGTGCATACCTCCGAGGGCGATCATGATAAGGAGTTTGATGGAAAAAAACAGGTCAAAGGTGGAGGGATTGATAAAATTCAGGTAATGGGCGTACAGGCTCCCTGCCAGGGCCGCCAGCACCGCGGAGTATACAAAAACCACCAGTTTATAGCCAGAGACATTGATCCCCGTGGAAGCCGCCGCAGTCTCACTGGCATGAATGGCCCTCAAGGCCCGGCCGTACCGGGATTCAATGATGTTGATGGTAAAAAGAAGTGCGGCAAAAACAAGAAACCACACCAAATAATAGTACTTTTCTATGGAGTTAAAATCAAGACGCAAGATGCTCAGGCCAGGGATGCCGATCATGCCGTCCGGTCCCCCTGTCCATTCCGTTTCTTCATTGAACACAATATAGACGATAATCCCAAAAGCGAGTGTGGCCATGGCGAGATAATGGCCTCGAAGTTTGAGAGAGGGTGCTCCAACCACCAGCGCCACTCCGGCCGCCATGAGCATTCCCAGAACCATGCAGGGCCAGGGATTCCACCCAAAGCGAGTTGTCAGTATGGCGGACGTATAGGCACCGATTCCATAAAAAGCTGCGTGACCGAGCGATATCTGTCCCGCGTATCCCATGAGCAGGCTAAGGCCCATGGTAATCAGGCTGTAGATACCCACAAAGATCATCAGGTCCGTATAGTTACTGATGGCAGGGATTCCCCGCGCAATCCAAGGGAATGCGATGACGGCAAGCGCAAAAACGAATAAGGGAAACTTCCGGAGGTGCAACATTTCTAGAACCTCTTGATTTTGCCTACCTCCACATTGCCCATGAGCCCACTGGGTTTGAAAAATAACACGCCCAGAAGGACGATGAGGGCAAAGGCGTCCTTGTATGCTGAAGAGATCAGACCGGCCGCGAAAGACTCAATAACGCCCATAATCAATCCCCCAAGAACGGCCCCGGAAAAACTGCCAAGACCTCCCAGGATAAGCGCCGCAAAGCCCTTCACCGCCAGCATAGCTCCCCGGTCATATTCCATCAGGGAGATGGGCGTTATGGTGATCCCTGCCACCGCGCCAATAGCCGCTGAAAGGGAGAATGATAGAAGAACCATCCTTTTCACATTGATGCCGACCAGGCTCGCCGCCTCCGGATTCTCGGCGCACGCGCTCATGGCTTTGCCAAGGATTGTCTTGTCAAAGAAAAAGGTCATCACGACGACAATGATGATCAAGAACCCGATGACCCACAGGTACTGGGGCTGAATAACCGCCCCCAGGAAAGCGATGGGTTCTCGTCCTGAAAAAGCGGGCAGATCAAGGGGGTCCTTGCCCCATACGAACATGGCAGCCCCCTTGAGGAGGATAGATGCGGCTATGGTTGCGATAATCAAGGTAAGGACAGACGGTTTTCGTATCGGCCGGATGGCAAAACGGTCAAGGAACATGCCCACGAGGATCACAACCACCACCGTCAAGGGAAAAGCCACAATGACCGGGAGCCTGAGTGTTACTTCAAGGGTGACCATGACTAGGCCACCCAGCATCACGAATTCACCTTGGGCAAAATTGATGATCTCGGTCACATTATAAATGATGCCGAAACCGGTGGCCACCATTGCGTAGATGCTGCCCACCGTCAGCCCGGTTATCAGGTACTGGAAAAGCTGGCTTGTGAAAGTGATCTTTTCCATTGCTTCCTGGACCGTATGGCCGGGAGGATATCCTCCCGGCCCTTTCCATTGGTGGTCTCATCTGCTCTTCCCAGCCTCCCGTCCCACGATTCCGGCTCTCCCGGAACCACGGAGCAAGGAGGATGGGGACTCATGGGATCGAGAGCCTGCTTACTCGGCTAACGCCCAATCCCCGTTCTTGACGACTACCATGTTAAACGCTTCCTTGGTGAGTCCGTTATGATCTGTCGGGGAAAAATTAAACGTGCCATGCTGACCCACAAAATTCCTGGTATTTTCCAGGTAGTCGCGAATTCCCGCCTTATCACAACCCACAGCTTCGAGGGCCATGGCCACCAGGTGCAGGGCATCCCATGCGTGCCCCCCAAAGGAGGAAAGTGGTTCGTGATACCTGGCCTGGTAATTCTTCAGGTACTGCATGGTAACATCTTTTTGGGTGGATGCCGGAAGCAATGTGGCTATGTTGCACCCACCAAGCGGGCAGTATACCCCCTCCGCGGCCCCAGCCGCCAGTTTGATGTTCTTTCGACTGCCAAAGCCATGACTCTGGTAAAAGGGGATACCGGTCATGCCCAGGTCCCTCCAGTTGCGAAGGACAACTACCTGCGTCGGGCCAATGGACCAGTTGATAATGGCCTGCGGCCTCTTTCCCTTGATCTTGGTGAGCTGCGTCGTCATATCCGTGTCCTTTGGGCCATATTTTTCATCAGCCACTATCTTCATCCCGTACTTGGGAGCGAGCCTGAGGAGCTCCGCACGGCCGCTCGCGCCAAATCCGCTCGTTACACTCATGATGGCGATTTTCCTGATACCTCTCTTTCTTATGAAGCTGTATATCGCTTCCACTGCCATGGTATCTGTCTGGGGAGTCTTGAAAACCCATTTATAGGGTTTTCCAGTCTTTGGATTGTGGACGATTTTGTAACTGGCCGCACAGGAAACCAGTGGTGTCCGAAATTTTTCCGCCACCGGGATCACCGCCAATGACAATCCGCTCAAGGAAGGGCCAATCACTGCGCATACCTTGTCCTGGGTAATCAGCTTCCTCACCGCCAAAACGCACTTGGTGGCATCACCCTCGTCATCATAGATCACCAGATCCAGGTGATGTCCGTTGATACCGCCTTCCGCGTTTATCTGGTCTGCGACCATTATGGCAGTCTTCTTCTCGGGATCTCCCAGGAATGAAGCCCTGCCCGTTATAGAAAAAACCGCACCGACCTTGTAATCCTGCGCGGAAACACGCGTGGCCGGTACCACGAAAAGACAGAGGACAAAGATCATAAGAGAAACAGTCAGATATTTTTTCATTTTTCTTCCCTCCCTGCATAAAGTCTATTACCTGCTTTCCTGCACTTCTCTGAAAAACCAAAAGCACCTCCTTTCTCTGTGGCCGATTTATCCTATTGTGAAGGAGTTCAGCATGCTTCATACAGGAACTCATGAAATGAGAGGGAAAATTGCCAATCACCACTCATAGTGAGCAAGAACTTGCCAGCAGAGTGTTAAAATCACGGATCTACGGGAATATGTCTTTGAGATTCAGGACGAATAGGGAAAGGGCAAGAAACCTCGAGGAATGCAACAACAATATACCTATCTCAGCATGACCGCAACATGGATAGCCTTCCAGAAGAATTGTCATGCATCACAAATAGGAATTATTACATATTAATTTTAATGAATAAACAGAAAGAGTGTCAAGCTTTTTCTCGGCCCATTCTCGCTCCTCTCCTTCTGTATTATTTGAGAAGGTTGCCTTCTTGCCATGAAGGAATGGAAACAGAAGGAGATCATCCGCCGCCCTGCAGCAGGGAGCAGATTTCGCTGCCAAAGAGCTTCTTTTGCCATGTCCGCAGACCGGCAATACCCGCCAGGTCTTCACGCCCCAGGGGCGAAATGAGCGCAATGGATTGTATTTGGGCGTTGGTGCAAACAAGAGAAGGATCGATCCCCATCTCTTTTGCGCGTCGTGTTCTCCACGATTTCAGTACTTTTACCCTTCTTGATACTGTTGGATCGGTCTGTCGCCGCTTGTTCTTCGGGTACATCGGGAGTTCTGCTTCCGGCAGTTGCATGGCTTGTTCTGTCCTTTTCAGGATTGAGGTACCGAACTTCTTTATTTGCCCGGTGCTGAGCCCCGGGAGAGTCTCAAGGTCAGCTTCGCTCCTTGGCTTCCTTTTGGCAATCTCCATGATCGGCGTATTTCCGAAAACCTTGAAGGGGGGGACATTCCTCTGCCTGGCCTTCTGATCCCTCCATTGGAGGATTGACTCCAGGATAGCAAGGCCCCTGTTGTCCAGCCTGCTTGCTCCCTTGAACCGCAGAAAAAGTGGCCCATTTCCGCGGGGGTCCTGACGAACCTTGCTCAAGAGCTCACACTCCTCCTTCACCCAGGAAAGGCGGTTCTTGGCGCGCAGTTCTTTTTCGAACATTCGACTCAGGCCGAGAAGGTAAAACGTGTCCTGGACTGCGTAGTCAAGCATTTGAGCGGGTAATGGCCTCTTTGACCAGTCCTTTTTCTGAAACTTCTTGTCGACAAGCACTCCCAGCCTCTCTTTGAGCAGGCCGGCAAGGCCTGTTTCTCCGTTTCCCAGGAACCGTGCCGCGATCTGCGTGTCGAAAAGTGCATTCACTTCAATGCGAAAATCTCTGTAAAGCGCACGTATGTCATTGTCTGCCCCATGGAACACCTTTTGCACACGGGGATTCGCAAAGATCGGGGAAATCAATGAAAGATCCTTCAATACGAAGGGGTCTACAAGGAAATTCTGCGAAGGCGTTGAAATCTGCAGGAGGCACACCTGCTCCCGGTAATGAAACAGGGAATCCGCCTCCAGATCTACTGCTATGGCCGGTTCCTTTTCCAGTTCATCCGCCATACGGCCAAGAGTCGATTCATCCTTCACCACGACATAAGGAATTCGATCAGTGTTCATTTTTCTTCCTGGTGCCATTGTGTTTCCGGGACATGGGATCAAAAATCCGGCTGTTCGAGATCCCTTGTTTCAGTTCGTGGGTAGACACGGTGCGTACCGCACGGGAGGTCACCGCTTGAGAAATGAAGCAACCAGAAGCGATGAGTTGAAAAGAAAGGGCATTTCATTGCGGTTGAATGAAATGCCCTTCTTGTTTGTCAAAGCAGTATGTTATACTACGGTAACATTTGCTGCAGCCGGACCTTTTGTCCCTTGCTCGATATCAAAAGTAACCTGATCGCCTTCGTTCAGGGACCGAAAACCATTACCATTGATCGCCGAGTGATGAACGAACACATCCGGTCCGTCTTGCTGCTCAATAAAGCCGAAACCTTTACTGTCATTAAACCACTTCACCGTTCCATTAGCCATTGTGACACCCTCCTTTCAAGATTTTTACAGTTCGAAACTTAAGGTTGCCACTCCGGACAAATGAAACTTTTCCTCAGAACGAAAACTGCGTATCAAAAAGGACATATCCTTATTGATCTTTCTAAAATAGTTACTTCCTCAGAGAAGTCAAGCTTTTTCTTTACATCCAGCAAGGATGAATGGCAGGGATACAGGCTTTCATAAATTCTTCGGCTTCAAAAAACGCAAACAGAAGAACCAGAAATAGATTGACAAAACATGCTTTTTCCTGCTATGGAAATCAGAAAAAGGGAAATAGGAAATGAACTTCGCACACACTTTCAGGTTTTTTTATTTTTATTTTACCGGGGGGCCCGGAATGACCTAGTGTGTGACGACGCGACAGAAACCCCAAAAAAACCGAAAAGCGGAGCACATGCTCCGCTTTTTTTATCTCATTCTCATGGAAAATTTCTATGGACAGCACACATCCTGCACATTCCCGAAATGACTGGAGAAAGGGCAAAAAACCGAAGGCGGAGATTGGCCTGCAAGACAGGCTCAGCCTTCTCAGCCTGATTGACGAAGGAATGCGCACCGGCGCAGCCCAATTTCCCATGGTGGCGGATCTCTTCAATAACCTCTGGGATCTGGTCAACAAGACCGCCCACGGGAGCAAAATCAACCCGCTAAAACCTGAAGATACCCGCAACGGCTTTCGTGTCTTTGAAATCAACGCGGAGACAGGGGAAAATCTCGGACGGCTCAACATGCTCTACCTGAAAAAATCCATCCCCTGTTACTATCTCGTCTATGTGGAGGTTGCTTCTCCCTTCAGAAGGAAAGGTCTTGGCCACCGGATCCTTGATTATTTCAGGGATTTCTTGATCAGGAAATCTGCAGTAGGAATATTAGACAACATCATTCCCGAAAAAGATCCCACGTATACCATCTATTTCAAACACGCCTGGGAACCAATCGATGCCATCATCGGAGAAAGGCCTTCGAATGGGGAGGCGAACTACATGGTCTACATTCCTCCCAAATTCCAAGGCAAGGATCTGCGGGAGCCTTTCTTGAAGCTCCTTTACCATTTGGACAGGAAACGGGCGGCAATCGATATGCGGGATAATGAAATGATGGTCCAGTCGACCATTGCCGAGTTCAGGGACATCTATGCGGCCCTGCTCAGCTACTTCCATGAAGATCTCGAAGAAGGCAAATCTACCCCGTTCATGAGATTCATGTTCACTCGTCTGGTGACCAAGTTTGTCGCTTTCAGACGCCGGATCGCTGATCTGGTGGGATATACGGGCGGGGACTCCCTTGAACAAATAGTCCTTGATCCGAAAATTTCCGATCTTCCTGCCCAATCCTATTCCCCGTCAACGCTCCAAGGGAGCGCCTCTTTTGTAACGGGAGACATCCGGATGTGGGAAACAACGCCTCCGGAACTCAAGAAAAGTCCGGCCAGATTTATCCAGACCCTCCCTAACTACCGGAGGCCGAGCCTGCTGAAATGGTTGGAGGAAAAAGGGAAGCCTTATGATAACCCGCTCACCATCGGCGACCTTCTGGACATCGGGTTTGATCCCACCCGGCTCAAGGAAATTACCATAGCGGACGAAGAATATATTTTTGAACGTATTCAGGTAAGACAGCTTTCCGACCTCTTCATGAAAAAAGAGGTGCTTGAACGACTGGACAAGGTGCTCTCTGGCATCAAGGCCAGGAATGCTCACTTGAAGGTTAATCCCCCTTTGTTGGTCATCAGAGATCGCGGAAACGCGTATGTTTTCCGGAAAAAAATTCCCGCGATCCACTGGGAAGAGGCAATGGAGCAAATCCAAGCGGTGGAGTCTCTCCGGCAAATGAACAGCTCCATGAATATCAAGAGTCTGCTTCTTTCAACAGTGCGTGAGAGCAGCAAGGCCCTGGAGACGCTTCTCCATGGAGATGAACGGGCCCTCCTGGACCGGATGACCTATTTTGTGTCCTGGGATATCCCGTCCAACCGGCCGGGTTTGGTCATTGATTTCACGAGCCTTTACCTGGAGGCTGTCTGGTTAGCTTAGTGTTTCGATTCGTAAATACACCAATATACTGAACCCCTGCTACAGGCAGGGGAACGGCATATTCCCTCTGCTACGTTCGCTTCGCCCTCCATGGCTACGCTCACTGCGGATGTCGTCCCTTCCGCTGTCCTGCTCCAGGGCCGACATGACGCCGCTCCGGGAACATCCCGTTCCTCTGCCTTCCCGGAAAGCAGTATTTTGGCAGCGCTAAAATACGTTAGCATATTTACGAATCGATGGACTTAGTACTCCGGGAGGATGGGAGGTTGGTCCCAGTGGACCAGGGGGCAATCGGAGCAGAGGGGCTTCTTTTTGCAGTATTCCTTCCCGGTGCGTACGATCAGTGCATGAAATTCATTGAAAAGGCGCACGTCTTCAGGCAGGTTATCCATAAACATTCCCTGTAACGCATGATAATCTACCTGCTCGTCCGCCATTCCGTGACGGAGGAGGATACGATGGGTGTAAGCGTCCACCACGAATACGGGGCGTCCGAGCGAATAGAGAAGAATACTGTCGGCTGTTTCAGGACCGATGCCGTTCACTGCCAGCAATTGTTCCCTCAAATTTCCTGTCTCTTCGCCGGCAAGTTCCGTCAGGGATCCTTCATATCGTTCAAAAAGAAATCGGATCAGGTTCTTCAATCGCTTTGCCTTGACATTGAAATAACCCGCCGGTCGGATTTCCTTTGCAAGTTCATCCGGTGAAAGGGCGTTCAGTGCCTCTACGGAGAGCAGCCCATGTTCCTTGAGGTTGTGAATCGCCTTTTCCACGTTTGCCCAATTGGTATTCTGGGTAAGGACGGCCCCGATCATGATCTCGAGCGTGGTCTCCCACGGCCACCAGGATTGCGTGCCGAAGTGATCCAGAAGGAGGCGGTACATCCCGAGGAGAGTACGGCCTGTTTGGCTTTGAACAAGCAGTTCCGACAAAACACATCCTTTCTAATAACTTGACAGGCCTGTCACAATACCTTAGATTTGGCTTCCATGTCAAACACGCCCTGATCATCAGCAAGGTATCATCTGCTGCGTTGCCTTCGGTCGCTCCTTCTTGCGACGTATTGGTTATACGACTCAGTCGTCGCTCCTCCCGCACGCAACACGGGATCTACGATACGGCGCCTTGCATCTGACACCTTGCTGATGATCAGAAATTTCGCCAAGTCTACCCACAAGACGAACCATACGCAGTTTAGACGGTGGATTTGGGATACGGCGCGTGTTTTGCATAATGAAGATTAATCCGGGGATACCCGCTTCTTGGCCATTCACAGGGGACATCCGGAATTCCTTCTGAAAAATCGCGGATGGATATGGTAACACCCTCAAAACAAAAACTGGCAAAAACCAGAAATATCGGTATCATAGCCCATATCGACGCCGGGAAAACCACGGTAACGGAACGGATTCTCTATTACACCGGTCGCGTCCATAAAATGGGTGAGGTCCATAACGGCGAAGCAACCATGGACTGGATGCTCGAGGAGAAGGAAAGAGGCATTACCATCACCTCCGCCGTTACCTCCTGCGAGTGGAAAGCCCATACGATCAATATCATCGATACACCCGGGCACGTGGATTTCACCATTGAAGTAGAACGTGCCCTGCGGGTCCTTGACGGCGCCATCGGCGTGTTTTGTGCCGTGGGCGGTGTGGAACCCCAGTCCGAGACCGTGTGGCACCAGGCGGATCGTTACCATGTCCCGAAAATTGCGTTTGTGAACAAGTTGGACCGTGTGGGCGCGGATTTTTTCAAGGTGATCGAAAACCTGCGGGAAAAACTGGGGGCTCTTCCCCTGGTTATGCAGATACCGTGGGGAACTGAGGATCAATTCCAGGGAGTGATTGACCTTATTCGTATGAAGGCCGTTGTCTGGGAGGATGAAACCCTTGGTGCCAGCTATGAGGAGGTCCCTATCCCTCATGATCTCCTGGAAACCGCATCCGGGTACCGGGAAAAACTCCTTGAAACCCTGGCTGACAAGAATGATCTGATCATGGAAAAATATCTTGCAGAGGAAGAAATCGGGGACGCGGAGCTCAAGGCGGCCATTCGTGATGCCACGGTGAAGCTCGAACTCACCCCGGTCTTTTGTGGGAGTGCTCTCCGAAATAAGGGTATTCAACCTCTCCTGGATGCCATAACGGATTACTTGCCCGCACCTGTGGACATTCCCCCCATTATTGGCCATGTGCCGGACACCGGTGTGGAAGAAACGCGTCCTCCTGATCCCACCGGGCCGTTTTCGGCCCTGGCCTTCAAGGTCATGATGGATCAAGGAAGGAAAATGACCTATCTCAGGATATACTCCGGCACCATAGATGTGGGGAAACCGGTGTTCAATTCCGCCAAAGGAATCACGGAAAAACTGTCACGGCTCCTTCGCATGCATTCCAATAAGAGAGAGCGCATCAATAGTGCTTCTGCCGGCGATCTCGTGGCGGCCATGGGGCTGAAGCAGACCACAACCGGCGATACGCTGTGTGCTGAAGATTCCCCGATCCTGCTCGAGCCGATCCAGTTCAATGAGCCGGTCATCACCATGGCAGTGGAACCAAAACGTGTCCAGGACCAGGACAAGCTTGTGGAGGTCTTGGAAAAGCTCTCGGACGAGGACCCCACCTTCAGGTACAAGATTGATGAGGAGACGGGCCAAACCGTCATCTCCGGGATGGGAGAACTGCACCTGGAGATCCTCGTGGGACGCATGAAGAGAGAGTTCTCCGTGGACACCAACCAGGGAAAACCCCAGGTGGTCTACCGGGAAACCATCAGCAAGACTGTTTCTCATGAAGAGGTTTTCCAGCGGGAGCTCGCCGGCCAGCAGCATTATGCCGGAGTGGTGATTGAAGTGGCGCCGCGGCCCCGGGGGAGTGGCAACCGATTCGTGGATCAATGCAAGAACCCGGACCTGACCGAAGAGTTCCTGGCCGCCGTCCGGGAAGGGGTCATTGAATCCGAGAACAGCGGGGTGGTGATGGGATATCCTGTGATCGACATCCAGACAACCCTTCTCGATGTCCGGATAAAGGAATCTCTTTCAGATGTCATGGCATTCAAGGTTGCGGCTGCAATGGCATTCAAAAAGGCTTGCAGTGAGGCGGCCCCGCTCCTTCTGGAGCCTATCATGGAAGCCGAAATCATTGTTCCCGAGGAATTCATGGGGGAGGTGATCGGGGATCTGAACGCCAGGAAAGGAAAGATCGAACAGATAGCGAGCAAAGGCCCGGTCCAGGTTATCATGGCCAGTGTCCCCCTCTCGAAAATGTTCGGATATTCCACTGCGCTTCGCTCCGTATCCCAGGGCAGGGGCACCTTTACCATGCAGTTCAGTCACTACGACCAGGCATAGCAATAGGGAGTCAGATCTGCCCCCCGTTACACTACCGGTTATAGAGCGGTTTTCTCTTTTCCAGGAAGGCAGCCACCCCTTCCCGCCCATTGGGATGGACCGCGCATTGGGACAGGGCCTGGCGCTCCTTTTCCAGGGTCACCTCAAAAGGGGTATCAAAAGATGCAGTCAGGAGTTCTTTCGAGGCGGCAAAGGAGCTCAGCGGCATTTTTCTCAATTCCTCCAGTAATGCAAGGGCGCGATCCAGGCTTTTCCCATCACCCACCACTTCGGTCACCAGGCCCCAGGAAAGGGCCTGATCTGCCGGAATGGCCCGGTCAAAGGCTGCAATTTCAAGCGCCCTTGCCAGGCCCACCAGCCTTGGCAGGGAATAGGTACCGCCTCCATCAATGCTCAGCCCGTTGCTGGTATAGCCCTGTTTCAAAACGGCCGTCGCTTCCATGACTCTGAAATCGCATGCAAGGGCCAGGGAAAACCCTCCACCTGCGGCAAGCCCATTGATCGCGGCCACCACAGGCTTCGGCATTCTCTTTATTTCCAGAATGGCCTGGTGGTAGCGTGCCGCCAGTTCATGAAAAGCCGCATCCGGATCACCCTTATACACGGAAAGCCACCTCAAATCTCCTCCGGCACAAAAGGCCTTTCCCTCACCCGTGATCGCTATTCCCACTACGTCCGGGTCCAGAGCCATCCTGACCAGGTTTTCCGCCAGACCGCCGATCATCTCCAGGTCAAAGGAGTTAAAAGCATTCGGCCGAGCCAGGGTTATCACCGCAAGACCGGAACCAGTTTTCACCTTTATTGCATCTGACATTTTTCCCCCTTTCAACAACCGAATCTCGTGGGCAAGAATCCCATTGACCATTGGTCCCGGTTTATATATAATTCTTTTCGCCGTTTCCAGTTCAAAATGGGTTCCCTGGTACACACAGCTCCGGAAGTGAAATGAAAACAATAAAACCGCATCTTGTCGACACCTATAACCGTCACCTCAACTACCTCCGCGTATCCATCACGGACCGGTGCAATCTGGCCTGCATTTACTGCAAGCCGGACCGGTGCGTGCCCAAGCTTAAACATGAAGATATTCTGTCCTATGAGGAAATTCTGCGCCTGATGGATGTGGTCATCCCCTTAGGCATTACCAAAGTACGTCTGACCGGTGGCGAGCCTTTGGTGAGGAAAGGTGTCTGCGATTTCATCTCCAGGCTGACGGCCCTTCATGGGCTCCAGGACGTCTCCCTTACCACCAACGGGATATTTCTGAAAAAGAAGCTGGGGCGGATCAAGGCTGCGGGAATCCGGAGGCTGAATGTGAGCCTGGACAGCCTTGACCGGAACAAATATCGGGAAATTACCGGATTTGACGGGTTTCAGGAGGTATGGGAAGGCCTTGACATGGCCCGAAAAATGGGATTCGATCCCATCAAGCTCAACGTAGTGGTCATGCGGGGCATCAACGACAATGAACTCCTGGATTTTGCCCGCCTCACCTTCAAGTATCCCTACCATGTCCGATTCATTGAATACATGCCCATTGGCGTAGGCGAATCGGATCACTTTTTCAAGTATGTTCCTACCTCTTTGATCCAGGACCGCATTAACTCATTCCAAAAGCTGATTCCTGTTCCGAGAGGTCCCAATGACGGTCCTTCGCAACGGTTCACCTTTGAAGGAAGCCTGGGGGAGATCGGCTTCATAAGCCCCATGAGCCACCATTTCTGCCGTACCTGCAACCGGCTGCGGCTCACCGCCAGTGGGCAGCTGCGGCCCTGCCTCCTGTCAAACCAGGAAATAGATATCAGGGGACCGTTGCGCAGCGGGGCCTCTGACCAGGAGCTGGCGGACATTTTCCGAAATGCCGCCCTCAGCAAAGAAGCTGAACATCATCTCACCCCTGAGCATCCCCTGGGAAAAGTAAGTCAAATGTCCTCCATCGGCGGCTGATCAGGAAAGAGGAACGCCCTCCACGCTCCAGTTTCGCTGCCGGTAATACTCCTTCAGGGAATTCTCAAATACCGCCCGATCAAGAGTCTCCTTGTGTTCCCCAACCGGCTCCTTGAAAAACCGCTCCGGCAGGCAGTCATCAGCCGCTGACAGCCCTTCCCGGAGGTTAAACATGCGTGTGGCATCCACCACCGATGACGTCATCTTCCTCAAGGCTTCCTGATCCAGGTCCAGGCCGGTAGTCACTGACACGATCCTGGAAAGCTCCTCCCAGGGATAGAGGTCGCGGTAGAACCTGCACACAATGAGCATGTCATGAAGGACAAGGCGGTCTTCGAAATCCAGGAATATTTTCACCTGCTCCTCGATGCTCTTCCCGTCAAGCATGCCGGTCACCTCCGCCTTATAAAAGGTCGTCCGCAGATGACAGGCACCCCGGGGTGACGTGGCATAGGCAAGCCCCATACCTTTCAACCCTCTCGGATCATACCCGGCTGGTTCGAGCCCCTTCACGTGAATGGCGATATCCTCCATACCCCATTCCCTGGCAGCGTGCCGGATGCCTTTACAAAGGACTGCACCCAGCCCCCGTGCGTTTGCAATGTCCTGTAACAACAATGCCACCACGTCAGGATCACCATACGGGACCTTCTCAGAAATCTTTCCCATTTCCGATGCCTCCATGGCAAAGGCACACAGGTTTCCCGCGCTGATGGTATCCACACCCAAGCGATCGCACACATCATTCAGGTAGGCGATCTCTCGCAGGTCCCTGATGAGGCAAAGCCCCCCAAACGAGTAAATGGTTTCATATTCCGGGCCCTCAATCGTAAGCCCCGTGTGCCTGCCGTCCTGGACTTTCGAGAGTTTGCCGCACGCCATGAAGCACCTGGAACATGCCTTGGGACTGGGTTTCAACTGGTCCTGCATCCGCTCCGCACTCAAGTGCTCCCAGCCTTCAAGCGTCCCCTCATGCCAGTACCTGGTCGGAAACGCGCCGAGGGAATTGGTCAGCCCCACCATCATGGGGGTCCCGAAGTTCCGGTACGCCTCAACACCCTTGTTCCCTTTGCCTGCCGCCATAACTTTTTTGACGAAGGCGTCAAGGCTGTCAGGACCAGCCATCTCCCTTTGCTGTTCCCCGTGAAAGGCCAGGGCCTTGACATTCTTGGCCCCCAGCACAGCTCCCACACCCGTCCTCCCGGCGGAACGCCAGTAATTGTTTTCCACCACCGCAAAGGTGACTTTGTTCTCCCCTGCCGGGCCAATGGAAAGAATGCCACATTTTGGTATTCCCAGTTCATCCTTGACCGTGTCTTCGGTTTCATACGTGTCCCTGCCCCAGAGGTGTTGCGCATCATGGAACGTCACTCCCTGGTCACTGATGTCAAGATATACCGGCTCATCAGAACGGCCATTCAGCACAAAGGCGTCATACCCGCACCTGCTCATGTGTTCGGACACATGGCCTCCTGAATAGGATTCGGAAAACAACCTTGTCTGGGGCGATTTGGTAAAAAGACCATAGCGGCTTGAACCAAAAATCCGGGTATCGCTGACGGGCCCGAGGGCGAGAATAACCAGGTTTTCAGGCGCAAGAGGGTCCACTCCTTCCGGGTTCCTTTCAAGAAGCAGCCGCGTGGCAAGACCCTTTCCTCCCAGGGTCTTTTGCAGGGTATCATCATCCATGTCTTCTGCGTGAAAGGTCCTCTCGGGAAGATCAATCCATAACACCTTATTGAAAAAGCCCTTCATATCCTTACTCCTCGTATCTCACATATTTGTCGCTCAGGCCTTTCTTGTAGATCTTGCCTGAACCCGTGCGGGGCAATGCCGGAAGGAATTCCACTGATTTCGGCGCCTTGTACCGCGCAAGGTCCTTTTTACAAAAATCAATGAGATCCTTTTCCGAGACATCCATCCCGTCCTTCAGGACCACACAGGCATGGACCGCCTCACCCCATTTCTCATCCGGAATGCCGATGACCGCCGCTTCCAGCACGGCCGGATGGCTGTAAAGGACATTTTCCACCTCGGTGGAATAGACATTTTCCCCACCGGTTACAATCATGTCCTTTTTTCGGTCCACGATGTTTACATATCCTTCGCTGTCTACCACAGCAAGGTCCCCGGTGTAAAGCCAACCGTTGCGGATGCCCTTTTCCGTTTCTTCCGGAAGGTGCCAGTACCCGGGCGTCACACTCTCACCTCTCACAACAATCTCTCCCACTTCTTTTCCATCCCATGCCACTTCCCGGCCGTCCTCCTTTACCACCTTGAGGTCCACGAACAAAACGGGTCTCCCTGTTGCGGCCTTGAAGCGAAACCGCTCCTCCTCTGTGCGCGATTGCAGGGAGCCTTTCAGCAGGGACATGGTCAAATAGGGGCTCGTCTCGGTCATTCCGTAGGTCTGTACATAGTCGCACCCGAATGCATCCATGATCTTTCGCACCACCTCAGGGGCGATGGGGGCCCCGCCGCTAAGCATGAGCCGGAGTGAAGGAAACGCGGCCTGTTGGATGGCAGGATCGTGTACCATCAGGTTGAGCATGGTCGGGATCATGTTGGTGAGGGTGACCTTCTCCCGCTGCATGACCTCGATGACCGCCCCGGAACTGAACTCAGGGACCATCACATGGGTGCCGCCGACCCACGTGACCGCCCAGGTAGCCCAGGCATCGGCCAGGTGAAACATGGGCGCCGCGTGAAGCCAGACATCTTCATCCGTCATCTTGAGTTCCGCGATGGTTCCCAGGGAATGATACGCCACGTTCCGGTGGGTCAGGATAACTCCTTTCTGGCGCCCCGTGGTCCCGCTCGTGTAATAGAGCTGGGCCACATCATCCTCCTGAATCTCCGTCTCAGCCGGAGTATCTGCTCCCGACACAAGGAGGGTTTCAAGACTGGTTTCCCCGGCCGGAACAGTTTCTTTCTCAGTCCAGTAAGCCCTGACAGGGGTATCGAGGCGTTCAATGGCTTCCTTGATAATCGAGTAAAACTTCGGCTGTCCGATCAATGCAACAGCTCCTGTATCCTCCAGAATGAATGCGATTTCCCGCGGGGAGAGGCGGTAATTCAAGGGGCACAGGATCGCGCCCATGACCGCGGCGGCAAAATACGCTTCCAGGAAATAATGACAATTCTGGTGGCATATGGCCACCCGGTCACCCTTTCCAATGCCTTCATGCTGCAGGCAGGCCGCAAGCCGGGATACCCTTCGCGCAAATTCCCGGTACGTAAATCGATGTTCACCACACACCACCCCAATCTTGTCCGGGTACAAACGATTCACCCGCTCAAGCAACGATCCCAGTTTCATACGTTCTTCCCTATTCTACCTGGACAACTTGCTCAGACCTTCGTCAAGGATGGCAAGGCCCTTTTCCAACTGGCCCTTTTCAATGGAAAGAGGCATGAGAGCCCTGATCACATTGCCGAAATTCCCGCAGGAAAGGAGAATCAGCCCCCTCTCAAACGCGAGCTGTACGAGCTTTTTTGCCTCATCAGCGGCCGGTTCCTTTGTTTTTCGGTCCTTCACCAGTTCCAGGGCCAGCATGGGTCCCAGGCCCCGCACCTCACCGATAATGTCATATTTTTCCTTGAGCTGGTCAAAGGCAAGCAGCACTTCCTGTCCCAGTTTCCTCCCCTTTTCTACGAGGTTCTCTTCTTCAAGGGTCTCAAAAACTGCAAGAGCCGAGACGCAAGATAAGGGATTGCCCCCATAGGTCCCCCCCAATCCCCCAACATGCGGCGCATCCATGATCTCGGTCTTTCCCGTGACCGCGCTCAGGGGCATGCCGGCGGCCAGGGACTTGGCGGAAAGGATCATGTCCGGTTCAACTTCAAAATAGTCCGAGGCGAACAAATATCCGGTCCTGCCCATGCCGGACTGGATTTCATCCATGATGAAAAGGATACCGTTCTCTTCGCAGATCTCCTTCACCCTCTTGAAGTAGTCCCTAGGGGGAATGATGAAGCCCCCTTCTCCCTGGACCGGCTCGGCGATCACCGCGGCAACCTGATCGCCTGAAACCTGGTTTACAAAAAAGTCGTTCAGGGCCTCGGCACAGCGAAGATCGCAGCTCGGATAGATCTTGCCATAGGGGCACCGATAGCAGTAGGCAAAGGGCATCCGATACACTTCCGGCGCGAAAGGACCGAATCCCCATTTGTACGGCTTCACCTTGCTGGTGAGAGTCATCCCGAGCAGGGTCCTCCCGTGAAAGGCATTTTCAAAAGCAATCACCGCGGGACGTTTTGTGTAATACCGCGCTATTTTTACCGCATTTTCCACGGCCTCGGCCCCGCTGTTGGCGAACATGGTCATCTTGGGAAAATCACCCGGCGTCACCTCGTTGAGCTTCTTGGCGAGATCAATGTACGGCTCATACATGACCACGTGAAAGCAGGTGTGGATATACCTTTCCGCCTGTTCCCGTATGGCATCCACCACTTTCCGGGCGCAGTGACCCACGTTTTCCACCCCGATTCCGCCGGCAAAGTCTATATATTCATTCCCCTCCACGTCCTTGATTACCGCCCCTTCGGCTTCCTTGACAAACAAAGGAAGAATATTAAACACCCCTTTCGGGACATGCTTTTCCCGCAACTTTGTCAGTTCTTCAGTACTTCTCATTTCTTCCTCCCAGAGGCGCCTTCATCCACATCCATCCTTGCGCAAGAGATCTCGCGCCTTACGAATCCTCTTTTAACGATGAATCAAGGGCCGGCGCCTCAGTAGACTTTTAATGCGACTTTACCATGGTCCATGCCTGGTCAACAATGCGAGTATCTTTGCCCAGGTCTTTGGTGAATTGCAAGGTTTTCATGATTTCCGGGGTTGGCCACACACCGGGGTTGGCCAAATCTTCCTTGTTCAGGAAGGGCATGGCAGCCTCATTGGGGGTGGCAAAATGGTTGTAGTTGGAAAGCCACGCCCCGATCTTGGGCTCAAGAATCCAGTTGATCCACTTGTGTGCCGCATCCGGGTTGGGCGCCTTGGCAGGGATGCACATACTGTCCAGCCAGATCTCGCTTCCCTCTTTCGGCACCACAAACCCCAGGTGTTTCGGATCTTCCGCCATGGCCTGGATCGCGTCCCCATTGTAAACGATGGCAGCCGCAGCCGCGTTGGCTACCACATCATTTTTTCCGCCGACCCCCCCCTTGAAGCCCAGGCACGAAGTTCTTTTCTTTGTCCTGATCAGCAGATCGGATGCTGCCTTGAGCTCTTTCGGATTGATGCTGTTGAAATCATACCCCAGGTAGCGGAGAGTAATGCCCATCATCTCCCGCACAGAATCAAGAAGGCAGAAAGGTCCCGGGTCCTTCTTGGGATCAAAAAGGATGGACCAGGATTTGGCGTCCGCGTCCGTGATCCTGTCTTTCCGGTACATGAGGCCGACCGTCCCCCACTGCCAGCCAACCGAGAACTTGTTTGTCGGATCAAAGCTCGGGCCCCTGAACTTGGCGCCCAGGTTTTTCAGGTTGGGGATCTTGGAATGATCCAGGGGCTTGAGCAGTCCCAGCTTGATCATGCTGGGCATGATATAATCGGAGGGCACGACGATATCATAGAGGCTGACCCCACCCGACTGCAGTTTGGCCAGCATTTCTTCATTTGATTCATACAGGTCAAGTTTCACCTTGATTCCTGTAGCCTTTTCAAAGGCCTTCGGCATGTTGACCTCGTCCATGTACTCGGACCAGATGAAAATCTTGAGTACCTTGTCCGCCGCAAAGGCTGTGCCCGCGAAAGCGATAAAAAATGCCACCAGTAATACCGTCAGTTTTTTCATGTTTCTTCTCCTTTCCTCTTTGAATTATTCCCTAAATACCCAACCGCCGAACTCCTTCAGCCTTGGAGCCAGCTCCTGAAAACGCAACAGTTCATCTTGAATATTGAATTGTTCCGTTGAAACTACTTCCAGTTCTCCTCTATCCTATTTGCGCGTAAAACGTTCCATGCCGATAATCAGGATGACCGTGGCCAGCAGGACGAGGGTGGACAGGGCATGGATCTGGGGTGTTACCCCCCGTCGTACCGCCGCAAAGATAAAAAGCGGCAAGGTCACCGAATCAGGACCCGCGGTAAAAAAGCTGATCACGAAATCATCCAGGGACAGGGTGAACGCCAGCATGGCCCCTGCCACGATCCCCGGGATGAGTAACGGCAGCATCACCCTCCTCAGGAGATACGGGGTAGTAGCAAAGAGATCACGAGCGGCTTCCTCCACGTCTCTCCCGATGCTCACGAGACGGCTCCGCACCACCAGGGCCACAAAAGAGACCTGAAAGGTAATGTGCCCGATGATCATATTCAGAAGCCCCGGTTCGAAAAGGGAAGACAGCATGCGCAGGAGCCCGAAGGCCACCACCAGGGCGGCAGCGAAGATAATGTCAGGGACCACCACCGGCAGGTGCAGGAGCAGGTCAAGGGTTGTACCCACCTTCTTTGTCCAGGGAAACCGGTCCATGCCGATGGCCAACGCGGTTCCCAGAATAGTCGCGATCACCGTGGAAACGACTGCCAGAACCAGGCTGTTCCATGCGGCGCTTAGAATAACTTCATTATGGAACAACTTGACATACCAATCCAGGGTAAATCCGCGCCAGGCCAGGCCGTAGCGCGTGGCATTCACTGAAAAGACGGCCACCGCCAACAAAGGGATATAAAGGAATGCAAGGGTAACCATGGCAAGGCTGGTTACCGCCGGGTGAAGCTTTCTCATACGAACTGCATCTCCTTGTGCTTCCTCCGATACAGATAGAGGCTCACCATGGTGAGCAGCATCAGTCCCATGCTTACGGCAGCACCAAAAGGCCAGTCACGGCTGGCACCGAACTGCTGTTCGATCAGGTTCCCCACCAGCATGTACTTGGCACCTCCCAAAAGGTCAGGGACCACAAACATCCCCATGGCGGGGACAAAGGTCAAAATAATTCCCACGGAAAGGCCGGGCATGGTCTGCGGCAGGATGGCCTGCATGAAAACCCTCGTCTTTGACGCATAGAGGTCCTGGGCCGCTTCCACCAGGGACCAGTCCAGCCGCTCCACACTCGAGTAGAGCGGCAGGGCGACAAAGGGGAGGAAAATGGTCACCATGCCGATATAGACTGCAAAGGCATTGGGGTAGAGCGGCGTGTTGGGCGGGATGAACCCCAGGAGATTCGCGATCCTGGCAGGAGGAAATTCCGGCGCAAGAATCAAGAACCAGGCATAGGTTCGGATAACCATATTGGTCCAGAAAGGAATAATCACCAGCATGAGCCAGAGATACCGGGACCTCTCCGGGCGGCTGCAGATAAAAAAACATAAAGGGTAGGACAAGATAACGGCGACAATGCTGGTCACAAAGGCCACCCAGACGGACCGCCACAGGATCATGATATAGTCGGCGGTCCACCCAAACACGCTGAACCCCAGGAGCCGTTTGTAATTTTCAATGGTGAACGACCACTCAAGCTGTCCATAGGAACCGCGGGTGGCGAAACTGACCACGACCAGGACCAGTCCCGGGAGGACAAGAAACAGCAGGATCCAGAGCATCCCCACTCCAAGGAATTGAATCCCTCGTTTTGTGAGACGCCGCTGGGTCGTCAGTTCGCCGTACCAGATAATGAGCTTATTCATCCAATATCACCAAAGCCTCTGGAGGAAACTCAAGCCAAACTTCGTCTCCGACCTCATAGTGGCGGTGAGCCGCGGTCCGGACCCGCAGGGGTCCGGGATCAAGCCAGAGATCAAGATCCGTGCCCCGGTAAATTGCTTCCCTGATCTGCGCCCTGGTGCCATTGACGGTAGCCGGACTTTCCGTGATACGCATTCGCTCAGGCCGAATGGCCACGGTCCCCTCCTCCCATTCTGGTGCACGTTTCAGGACAAAAAAACCGAGATCGGTCTCAAGCCCTCCATTTTTCTTCCTTCCCTGGAGCAAATTCGCCGCCCCGAGAAACTCGGCAACAAACCGGTTTTTGGGTTGTTCGTATACATCTTTCGGGGAACCGAACTGTATGATCCTCCCCTGGTTCATCACGGCAATACGATCCGAAACCACCATAGCCTCTGATTGATCATGGGTAACCAGGATAAAGGTCTGGCCGAGTTTTCGCTGGAGTCTCCGCAGTTCCACCTGGACCTGGGCGCGCAGTTTCGCATCCAGCGCGGACATGGGTTCATCCAGCAGCAGGACCTTGGGTTCATTGACCAAGGCGCGGGCCAGGGCTACCCGCTGCTGCTGCCCGCCTGAGAGCTGGTGAGGATGCCGGTCGGCCATGTCCTGGAGGCCCAGCATTTCAAGGCGTTTGCTGACACGGCTTTTCACTTCATTTTTTGGGAATTTTCGGGACCTGAGACCAAAGGCGACATTTTCAAAGATGGTGAGGTGAGGAAAAAGGGCATAACTCTGGAAGACCGTATTGACCTGCCGCTTGGTAGCAGGAAGAGACGTGATATCCTGTCCACCCAGGATAACTTCCCCTGAATCAGGCAGCTCCAGGCCCGCGATGATGCGCAGGAGGGTCGTCTTGCCGCACCCGGAAGGACCAAGAAGGGTAAAAAATTCCCCTTCATGCACGTCCAGTGAAACCTCTTTCAGGGCCTCAACCGGGCCAAAGCTCTTGTCTATGCCCTTGACCGAAAGCCCGGTATTTCTTGTCGTCTCCATAGGCAGTTCCCGATCGTTTCAATTTGTTCACCTTTTATCAAGCGCGCTGCTCATGAGTTCCAGAACACAACGTGCGGCAAGATGTGCTGTCACATTTCCCCGGTCGTCGAGAAAGGGGTTCATCTCTACCACATCGAAACCGATAATCTCTCCCCGCTCCGCGATGATCTGCAGTACATCTGAAAAATGCTCGAAAAAGAGCCCGCCCGGCTCGGGAGTTCCGGTCCCGGGAGCAAGGGACGGATCAAAAAAATCGATATCAACGCTGATATAGTATTCCCCCTCTTCAAAAAAAACCGGATCAGGCCTTGTGAGCCATGTTCTCAGCTCCCGTGCGGTCAACGTCTTCACGCCCTTTTCTTCTATCCACGAAATGTCCTGCCCCGAATTCGTCAAGCCCCTTACCCCGATAATAGTGATGGACTCTGCGAGTTCCTGCTCCATGATCAGCAGGACGGGACTCCCGTGGGTGAAGGAGCTGTAACTGATCCTGTCACAATCCACATGGGTGTCAAAATGGACATAGTGAATCTTTCTCCCCTTCAATGCGCGCACCACGGGGAAGGTGATGGAGTGATCCCCGCCCACAATGGCAGGTACTGCTCCGGCCTCCAGGATCGATGTTACCGTGCGTGTTATGATGGTCCAGTTTTTTTCCAGGCACAGGGGCTCGATCTGGACGTCTCCTGCATCCACTACCTTTTTCCCCGCAAGAATCCACTTCCGTCTGTCCGCGTCATAGAACCGGCCTTCCACTCCCTCGTAACTGTAAAACATGGAGGCATCACGGATCGCCCGGGGGCCGAACCTGGTCCCCGGGCGGTAGGTGGTCCCTTCATCATAGGGGATGCCGAGGAATACAGCGTCAACGTCCCGGCCTTCCTCCCATAGGGGATACCCGGCGAACGTCGCGATCCCCGTGAAGGGGAGGTTTTCTTCCGGAGGTGAAAAGGGTGATGGTGGAAACATTTTGTATATCCTTTCTTTGCTATCAAATAAATCAAAAATCTCCCATATAGGCTGCGGTCTTTGGCACCCGAACCGCTTCATCCAAGACCTTTTCGGCCAGGGCCAATCGTTTTTCCCCGGGTGATCCTTTTTTGATGCGATGTTTCATCTGCCCAGCCCGCAAAGCCACCGCGACCCTGTCCGGCTCCTTGAAAACAAGGGCACCGAAGTGACACTCAGCAACGCAAGCTGGACTGCCTCCGCACAGGTCACACTTGTATGCCTTGCCCGATGTGTACTGTTCGATCATGCCGTAGGGACAGGCGGTCACGCATTCCCCGCACCCGGTGCATCGGCCGGCGTCCACGACCACAATACCTCGTTCGTTCCGGAAGATTGCCTTTTCAGGGCAGGCCTTCAGGCACTCGGCATTGGGGCACTGAAAACAGATGTTGGGCACAGAATACCCCTCAAGGGGAAAATTGCTTACTTTTATGCGGGCCTTCGACGGCATGAACATCCCTTCCTTGACCGCCGAACAGGCATACACGCACCGGTTGCAGCCGGTACAGAGATTGGGTATTGCGAGCAGGTATTTTTCCATTTATTCCTCCACGATTTCTACAAATTTTCCAGACCCAGTTCCTGAAGCTTTTCCTCCCTGGGCCTGCCTTCTTCGTCCCAGCCCCGGAGATGGTAGTAGAGTGCTTTCATCTCCTCCAGATCTTCCTGGCTCAGGACCCTGCCCGCATGGGGCCCTCCTCTCAGGGCCTTTTCAGTCAATTTTCTTGAGAGGGTATCATCGACAGCGGTGAACCCGGCCCGCAGATTAAAAACCCGGATCAGGTTCCAAATGCGTTCGCCCGCCGTGAGCAGGTCCTTTTCAGAGACCTGGCGTCCCAGCCCGGCACCAAGCAGTTCCGCCATGATCCCCCGGTCCACAGATCCCCAGAAATCACAGAGGCACAGAGACCACTTGGCAGCGTTGGTGTTCTGGCCGTCGATGACATCCCGGGCCATTGCCTTCAGTTTGAAGGGATCTTCTGCAAAGATAGTAAATGCCCGCAGATGACACGCGCCGCGCTCGCTGGTGGCATAGGCAAGACCCATCCCATAGCTCCCCCTCGGGTCATAGGCGGGCATTTCAAGCCCCTTGGAGTGGGCCGCCGCGTCACCCTGGCCCAGCTTCTCCGCCAGCCTTGCCGCGCCCAGTGCAAGGTCCTTTCCCCGTGGCGTGGACAAGCGGGCAATTTCCTCAATAATTTTCAGATATCCTTCCGATTGACCGAATCCAAGGTTATAGTCATGCACACCCGATTCGGTCATCTCCATGGCCAGGGCAATGGTCGCGCCGGCAGACATGGTGTCAAGGCCCAGATCATCACACAGCCGGTTAAACCGCATGACCTGTTCCAGGTCGTTTATTTCGCAATTGGAGCCGCCCATGCACAGGGTCTCATATTCCGGGCCCTCTACCTGGACACCGTTTACCGAGGTGAAGTTACCGCAACCCAGGGGACACGATGCGCAGGAACGATCGCCGATCTTTACCGCGTTTATGGCTTCGGAATCAAGGCGGTTTCGGCGGGGATTCACGCCTGCTGAATAATTCCTGGTCGGATGGATTCCCATCTCATTGGTGACATCCATGAGGACGGGGGTGCCTTCATTCTTGGCCCACATATTGGCGTCGGTCAGGAGGTTGGACTCCTTGTATCGCGTTACCTTGCCCCAGAACATCCCCATGTCCGCCACCTGCACGCCGCCGGTTCCTCTGACCGCAATGGCCTTCAGGTTCTTGGAGCCAAAAAGCGCCCCGGCTCCGGCCCGCCCCATCTGTCGATAGGCTTCAGAACCCACGCAGGCATATGAAACCATGTTTTCGCCCGCAGGACCGATCGACAGAGTCTTTATCCCGTGCCCCATCTCCGTGGTCAGCCACCTTTCCGTCTCAAAAATACCTTTCCCGTGAACAGGACCGGCATTTTCCAGGCTTACCCTGTCATCCTCGATGCGAAGGTACACGGGATGATCGGCTTTCCCGGTGACCACAATACCGTCGTAGCCCGCAAATTTAAGCTCCGGTCCAAACGCCCCTCCCACGTTGGACTCAAACATGGTTCCCGTGTGGGGTGACTTGGATACCAGACATGTCCGTGAAGAGGTGGGGACAAGGGTCCCGCACAAGGGCCCGGTCATGATCACCAGCCCATTTTCCGGAGACAGCGGCTCAATCTTCGGATCAACCAGGTCAAAGAAATACCGTACCGCCAGGCCCCACCCCCCGATGTATTCATTGAGCCATTCTTTATTGGTTTGCCTGCTCTCGATCTTCCCGGTGGTCAGGTCCACAAACAACACCCGGCCGGCATAGAGATGCATTGACTCCTTTTGCCTCGGCAACTCGATCGTCTTGAAAACGTCTTCCAGCCTGTTCAGGACCTCGTCGAGGATTTCCCGGGGGATATTGAGGGCCGGCTCAAACCGGATAGTCTTGGCATTGGTCAGGGTTCCCGCGGTAATAACCCCTCTGGAAAACAGGCCTGACGCGACCTTGTAGCCGATACCGTCGGTCGGGAATTCCATCCCGATGAGCAGTCCAAGGCCTCTTGCCTGAGCCAGCACCCCGGGATAGCGCTCCTGCAACTCGCGCAGGTGTTTCAATACATACTCGCCCTTACTCTTTGCCTGGCCTGCCAGGTCCTCTTCCAGGAGCACGGTGATGGCCGCCAGGGCCGACGCGCAGGCGAGCGGATTTCCACCGGTCGTGGTGGTGTGAATGAAGGGATTGGGCTCCATGCATTCCCATACTTTCGCGGTGGACAGAAAGGCTGACATGGGGACCACTCCCCCGCCAAGGGCCTTCCCCAGGCACAAAATATCCGGGGCCACACCCCAGTGATCAAGCCCGAAGATTCTGCCGGTCCTGCCCATGCCCGTCTGGACCTCATCCGCGATCAGCAGCACCCCATAATGGTTGCAGAGTTCACGCAGGCGCGGCCAGTACTCGTCAGGAGGAACCACGGCCCCCGCCTCTCCCTGGACCGGTTCCGCCACCACGGCTGCTATGCCGTCCCCCACAGCCTTTGCCGCGGCGAGCGCGCTCTCCACCGCATCCGCATCACCGAACGGCACATGCCTGACTCCTTCCAGGAGGGGCAGGAGCGGCTCACGAAATATCTTTTTCCCCATGAGGGAGAGGGAACCCAGGGTCTTGCCGTGAAATCCCTTGAGCATGGCGATGAATCCCTTCTTTCCGGTGAAGAGCTTCGCGAGCTTCATGGCCCCTTCCACCGCCTCGGTCCCCGAGTTCGCAAAGAAGCCGTATTGGATCTTTCCCGGGGTGATCAGGGCCAGCACCTTTGCCAGTTGGGCACGGAGGGGGTCGAGCATCTCCTGGCTATACTGGGGTGAGCGGTCAAGCTGTGCCTTGACCGCCGCGATAATCTTCGGGTGCCGGATCCCATAGGAATAAAGGCCGAAACCGCCGAGGAGATCCAGGAACTCCCGGTCCAGAGCGTCCACCAGGATGGATCCGTGTCCGGTCCACTCGGTCACGGCGAAACTCGTGGCCTCAGTCACGGACTTGCGGTAGTCCAGGAACCCTTTGTTGATATGGTCCCGGAAATTGCGGACCGTTTTCAGGGCAATCTCTTTTCGGAGCTCCAGCGGGGTTTCATGGGGCGGGGTGAGGATGGTATCCACCATGAAACGAGCCTCTTTCAGGGCCGCGTCAATATCCCTGCCTTTGTAATCGCTCCTCAGATCTTCATCAAAATCACGCATAAACATTCTCCTCATGTCAGGTTTAGACGCTTGGCTTTGTATGAACCCTCCATCTCTGGTGGAGGATCCGGATAGGTTTCACCAATCCGGGGAAGCTTCATGATATCTCCCACGTTGCGGCAGGAGATTCACTCGGACCTTCCCGTCAGCAGAGTGACAGCGAGCTGTTTCGCGGTCTCTGCAAACTCTTGGAAGGGCCGGTCTTCTGAAAGAAAATGGGCATGAAATTCCAGCCCCTCAATGAGGGTCACGATCATGTCGGCAGCACCGCGCACATCGTCCACCTTGACGATCCCTGTTGCTCTGAAACGTTCCAGTTCACCCACCAGGTGGTCTCTCAACCGCTTGATCATTTCTTCAAAACGTTTCCGGACCGCCCGGTTCCTGAAGCTGAGATAATAGAACCCGAAGTGCACCCCGGGATCCACGGTCCTGGACCATTCAAGAGAAAAGAGGGTATCCATCAATGCCCGGAAACGCTCCCGGGGGTCTTCGATGTGGTCAAATTGCAGGTATTCAGGCGCCTCATACCGGTCGATGAGTGCCTTGACCAGTTCAAGGGTCATATTTTCTTTTGTCTGGAAATAATGGATAATCAGGCTGGGGTGGATACGCATGCGTTTGGCGATCTTTCCAATGGATGCCCCTTCAAACCCTTCTTCAATCAACACCTGGTAGTAGTTTTCAAGGATTTCAGGTTTCCGTACTTCCGCCTTCTGGTTCTTGCGCATGTTTTCTCTCCCATGGACAGGCGAGAATTAACTGAATGTTCAATTAATAGCGAGGTCCATGGTCCCTGTCAAGAAAAAAAGAAAGGCGACCCTCTCAAATGAAGATTTTTCGTTATGTCAATATTGATATATCTAACTAGCTGATTTTTTGCTGAAAAAATCCTTGACAACCCTCATCAATAGTGTTTTTCTAACATGCATCCGACCAAGAATAGTGGCACCTTTTTGCATCACATCCAGTAAAACATATGCATCCTTCGAGGGAATGGAATGCACAAGCCATAAACGGCGGCCTTCTTGTTGAAGAGCGGCCAAAAAATTCACAAAAAAACGAATTCTTATCATTCATCAATCTTTGCCAGGTTTTGCTGTTTCAGGGTATTTTCATTTATCCATCAACGCATTGCAGAAAGGAGGATCTATGAAAGTCACGCGTCGAGGTTTTCTCAAAATCACGGGAGCTTCTGCTGTAGGCGCTGCGGCCCTGGGTCTGGGAGTGGATCTCAAACCCTTTGAATCCCATGCGCAGACCCTGAAGATCCGATACGCCAAGGAGACGACGAGCATCTGCTGTTACTGTGCTGTCGGCTGTGGTGTTATCGTTCATACGGGCAAGGCAGGAGCGGGAAAGGTTATTAACATCGAGGGCGACCCCGATCACCCCATCAACGAAGGGGCCCTTTGTTCCAAGGGCTCTGCATTGAGCCAACTGGTTAACAATGAGAACCGGATCACCACACCCCTCTATCGCCGGCCGTACAGCACCCGTTGGGAACCCATTTCCTGGGAACAAGCCCTGTGGAAGATCGCGCTCCGGGTCAAAAAGAGCCGGGATGCGAGTTTCGCGGTCAAGAATGACAAAGGGCAGGTCGTCAACAGGACAAACGGTATCGCCAATGTGGGAAGTGCCGCCATAGACAATGAAGAGTGCTGGCTCATCCAGGCATTGATGCGGGCCCTTGGTCTCGTCTATATCGAACATCAGGCCCGTATCTGACACAGCGCCACTGTTGCGGCTCTGGCAGAGTCGTTCGGACGCGGCGCAATGACCAACCACTGGATCGATATTCGAAACAGTGATTGCATCCTCATCATGGGTTCCAACGCGGCGGAAAACCACCCCATCTCCTTCAAGTGGGTCACAGAAGCAATGAAGCGGGGCGCCAAGCTCATCAGCGTTGATCCCCGGTTTACCCGCTCCTCTTCAAAGGCCGATTTCTATGCCCCGCTCCGGTCAGGCACTGACATCGCTTTCCTGGGCGGGATGATCAAGTACATCCTGGACAATGACAAATACTTCAAGGAGTACGTGGCTGAATACACGAACGCTTCCTTCCTGGTTTCCGATACCTACAGCTTCCATGACGGCCTGTTTTCCGGGTATGATCCCGCTACGCACAAATACGACAAGAGCAAATGGGCCTTTCAAAAGGATGCCAACGGTGTCCCCAAGAAGGACAAAACCCTGCAAAACCCCCGGTGCGTTTTTCAGCTCCTGAAAGAACATTACAGCCGCTACGATCTGGACAAGGTGTCCGGCGTGACCGGAACGTCCAAGGAAGATCTCCTCAAGGTATACGAGATGTACTCGGCCACGGGCGAAAAGGGCAAGGCCGGGACCATCATGTACGCCATGGGCTGGACCCAGCACACGGTCGGGGTCCAGAACATCCGCTGCATGGCCATGATCCAGCTCCTGCTCGGAAACATCGGCGTGGCAGGCGGGGGAGTGAATGCGCTGCGCGGGGAATCCAATGTGCAGGGTTCCACCGATCACTGCATCCTCTTTCACATCCTGCCCGGCTACCTGAAAACCCCCAAGGCCTCCCAGGCCACCCTGGCTGCCTATAACAAGAAGTACACCCCGGTCACTCATGATCCGTTGAGTGCAAACTGGTGGGGCAACTATCCCAAATATTCGGTGAGCCTCCTCAAGTCCTTTTTCGGGAAAAAGGCCACACCGGCGAACGATTTCGGCTATTCCTGGCTCCCGAAACTGGATGACGGAAAGACCTATTCCTGGATGGATCTCTTTGATGCCATGTACCGGGGAGAATTCACGGGCTTTTTTGCCTGGGGCCAGAACCCCGCCTGCTCCGGGGCAAACGCAAACAAGACCCGGCAGGCCCTGACCAAGCTGGACTGGATGGTCAATGTCAACATTTTTGAAAATGAGACCGGTTCCTTCTGGAAGGGGCCGGGCATGAATCCAAGGAAGATAAAGACTGAAGTCTTTTTCCTGCCCTGCGCCGTGTCTGTGGAAAAGGAAGGTTCCATCACCAACAGCGGCCGCTGGATGCAATGGCGTTACCAGGCGGCAAAGCCACCAGGAGAAGCAAGATCTGACGGTGATATGCTGATCGATCTCTTCAGAAAAATCAGGTGGCTTTACAAGCGGGACGTCAAGAAAGGAAAAAAGGCGGTCTTTCCCGAACCCATCCTCAACCTGAAATGGGATTACACGACGAACGGGAAGTACGATCCCCACAAGGTCGCGAAGGAGATCAACGGGTATTTCCTGAAGGACATGACCGTCAAGGGCAAAAACTTCAAAAAAGGCGATCTCGTCCCGAGCTTTGCCTATCTCCAGGCGGACGGCTCCACCAGCAGCGGCAACTGGCTCTATTGCAACTCTTACACCAACAAGGGGAACATGGCGGCCAGGAGAAAGAGGGAGAAATCGGGTATTGGCCTGAACCTTGAGTGGTCCTGGTGCTGGCCGGTCAACCGCCGGATTATCTATAACCGGGCATCAGTCGACCTTTATGGGAAACCCTGGGATACGGAACAACCCGTCATCCGGTGGGATCCCAATGCCAAGGGCGGAAAAGGAGGCTGGGTCGGCGATGTGCCTGACGGCGGATGGCCTCCCATGCTGAAACCGGACGGCACCCCGAATCCCAAGACCAAGTACCCTTTCATCATGAAACCGGAAGGGCATGGCAGGATCTTCGGTTTGGGACGCGCGGACGGTCCTTTCCCGGAACACTACGAACCCCTGGAATGCCCGGTGGAGAAAAACGCGTTTTCCAGCCAACTGTCCAACCCAACGGCCCCCACCTACAGCACCGACCAGGATGTCTACCGGACCTGTGATCCCCGGTATCCCATTGTGTGCACCACGTACCGGGTATCCGAGCACTGGCAGACCGGTGTCATGACCAGGTGGCAGCCTTGGCTCCTGGAAACGCAACCCCAGCTCTTCGTGGAAATGAGCAAGGAGTTGGCCAAGATGAAAGGAATCAAAAACGGGGAAAAAGTGATTGTCGAATCCGCTCGCGGAAAGGTGAAGGCGGTTGCCATGGTCACCCACCGTTTCCGTCCTTTCAACATCGAGGGCAACGTGATTCACCAGGTGGGGTTGCCCTGGCATTTCGGGTGGGTCCATCCCAAGGACGGAGGGGATTCGGCGAACCTGCTGACCCCTTCCACCGGCGACCCGAATACCAGGATTCCTGAAACCAAGGCCTTCATGGTCAATGTGAGAAAGATATAAAGGAGGTGATCTGATGAACGGAAAGGCATTTTTTATCGACACGACACTGTGTACCGGCTGCCGGGGCTGTCAGATTGCCTGCAAACAATGGAACCAGTTGCCGGCCACCAAGACGGAAAACTGGGGCAGTTACCAGAACCCGAAGGACCTGTCCTTTGAAACCTATAAACTCATCAGGTTCCAGGAGCATATGGGCCCTGACAACAAACCTGTCTGGTATTTCTTCCAGGATTCCTGCCGTCACTGCGTGGAACCGCCCTGCAAGGAGACCGCGGATGATGACGTGCCCGGCGGAATCATCATAGACAGCCACACAGGCGCGGTGCTGTACACGGACAAGCTGAAAAAGGCCAACCATCAGGATATTATCGAGGCATGCCCCTTTAATATCCCGAGGGTGCAGAAGGGGACCGGGTACATGGCCAAGTGCACCATGTGTGTGGACCGGGTCAACAGTGGTCTGCTTCCGGCCTGCGTCAAGACCTGCCCGACCGGCGCCATGCAATTCGGTGACCGGGATAAGATGGTGGACCTGGCAAACAAGCGGCTGGCGGAGGTGAAAGCCAAGTTCCCCAAGGCAGTAGTAACGGGGCTGGATGACCTGAGAGTCTTCCATCTCCTGGCTGATGCCCCGGAAAAATATTACCAGTACGCGAGTGTTGAACGGGCGCCAGCCCTCATGGACCGCCAGATGGCCTTGAAGAAGATAGGTCGTTCCCTGCGGGAATTGTCCAGGGAATGGAACATTCTTCATAAACTTGCCAGCTAGCCTGATACCTGCAAGAAAAGGGAAAAAGGGATACTCCGTGGGGTATCCCTTTTTCTTCCCTTGCAAGGAGAAAAGCAGATGAAAAAAGCAATTGGCATTTCGCTATTTCTCGCGGTGACCTTTTTCGCTTTAGAGTGCCCCCTTTTGGCAAAATCCCTTGCCCCGCAGGAAAACAGCATCCTGCCGGATTTTCAATTACCCATTCCCACAAACAAAGCTCACCGCCAATACCTCGGCCTCCACGGCAAAGGCCTTTTTCAGATCCAACAAATCAAGGCCAAGGCGGTCATCATTGAAATCTTCAGCATGTATTGTCCCTATTGCCAGCGGGAAGCCCCGAACATCAACAGGCTCTACCAGCGAATGGAATCGGACCCGGGACTGAAGGGCAACGTAAAAATCATCGGCGTTGGAGCCGGCAACTCCCCTTTTGAGGTGAGTATCTTCAAGAAGAAATACCAGGTGGTGTTTCCCCTCTTTCCGGACAATGACTTTGCAATCCACAAGCGCCTGGGTGAGACGAGGACCCCCTATTTTTTTGCTGTTACCACCGGCCCTGGAGGCGCTCAAAAGGTCATCTATTCCAAACTGGGAGGAATCAAGGACCTTGATTCTTTCCTCCAGGCCATTCGCCGTCGAGCCGGAATCAAATAGGGAGAGCAGAACCATGAAAAAGCACCTTTTCTCTGTAGTGATCTTACTCATGTTCTCCTTTTCCCCGGCAGCGGCCCAGACCCATTCCATTGCCTACAAAAAGAACATCTATAACACCGGGATCCTCAAACCTGTTGACAGCAAGCTCAAAGTAGAGGTGGGACAAAAAGCGCCCGATTTCACCCTCTCATCCATTTCGGGAAAAAAGGTCTCGCTTCACCAATTCCTCGGGAAGAAAAACGTGGTTCTCTCTTTCGTACCGGCTGCGTGGACCCCTGTTTGTTCCGACCAGTGGCCCGGGTACAATATCGTCAAAGACATCTTCGAGCAAAATGACACCATCCTGCTCGGTATCACCGTCGACAACCTCCCTACTCTCTTTGCGTGGACCAATCAGATGGGGACCTTATGGTTTCCCGTGCTGTCCGATTTCTGGCCCCACGGAAAGGTTGCCGGCGAGTATGGGATCCTCCGCACTGACGGCATGGCCGAAAGAGCACTCTTCCTGATCGACAAAAAAGGGATTATCCGGTATATTGATGTCCACGATATCAACAAGAGACCCAGCCTGGAGACACTTGTGCGCGAACTCCAGCAACTTCCGGAATAAAGGGGGACCGTATGGCCGACGAGCTTTTGAAAGAGACAGAACGTTTGATCAAAGAAAGACCTCTCGCCGGGGAGGTCTTGGGCGCTTTTAAGGACCTGGCAGCGCTCATGGCGGAGGAAGCGCCCGAAATCAATGAAACATCTGTGGATAAGCGGCTGCAGGATATCAAGCGAGAAGAAGGGTTTCCCCTTTTCTCCAGGGCGGATCTCCCGTTAGACCTGGACTCGGCGGCCGAGCTCCTCCAGAAATTCCTCACAATACTCCAGACCAGGGAACGGCCGGACAGGGAGGGGCTTCAAGCGGCGCTCCTGGCGTGCACCAAAGACGATGCCTGGAGCCGAAACCTTTTCAGCATGGTTCTCAGGAACGATGAGGATGCGCTCGTGCACATTGCCGATGGCCTCGATTTGGAAGCTCAATCGCTTCAATTCCTGGCCCAAATGGCCTTGACGCCGTCAATCCAAGCCCTGCGAGACTTTTATGCGCCGCAGATTGACACAGATACCTGGGACCATGGATACTGCCCTTTCTGTGGTTCCCTTCCCTCCATTTCCTTTTTTGATAAGGCGGGGAAGCGGTATATGCACTGTGAACTCTGCGGCCTGGAATGGCGTTTTCCTCGCCTTAAATGCCCTTTCTGCAGCAATGACGACCATAAAAACTTAGGCTATTTTGACGTGGAAAACCAGGAGGGTTTCCGGGTAGATTTCTGCAGACAGTGCGGGCGCTATATCAAGGTCGTGGACAAACGGGTTTTTGAAAAAGCCGGGCCCATGGAACTTGAAAATCTCGCCACGCTCCACCTCGATGTTTTGGCCGCCAAAGAAGGCTTCAAGTGACTTGACAACAGCCGATCATGCATTATCTTTATCACCAAAAAAAGAGGAATGTCTCTCAAGGAGGTGATGGATGATGTTCGGATTGATACCATGGCGAGAATCCAAGGAAGTTGACCACTTCAGAAGCGAAATAGACAGACTCTTTGACCGGTTTTTTGACTGGCGACCCACCCTTTTCGGGAGCGAAGAAACCCAGTGGATGCCTTCGGTGGATGTTTCCGAGACTCCCAAGGCGGTCATTGTAAAAGCTGAAGTTCCCGGGATGGATCCGAAGGATATCCAGGTATCCATCAGTAACAATATCCTGACCATCCAGGGGGAAAAGAAGCAGGAAAAAGAAGAAAAGGATGAAAATGTCCACCGGATAGAGCGGAGTTATGGCTCCTTCTACCGTGCCATCCAGCTCCCGGCAGAGGTGGAGTCCGACAAAGCAGATGCCAAGTACAAAAACGGCATCCTGAAACTGAAACTCCCCAAAACCAAGGAAGAGTCTGTCAAAAAGATTGAAATTAAAACGGCCTAGCGGGACCGGTCTCTGAAGACCGTCGAACAGGGCAAAGCGGGCGAAAGGGCCCGCTTTTTTTGTGCC